>JBJTSL010000297.1:0-9016 GCA_046076625.1 Allobrachymonas sp. | reverse complement strand
TTTGCGAAACCTTCGCGTCCTCTGCGTTCAAAGGTTTTAAAAATCAATCCAGTTTCGCCCCAGAGCGCTTGATGATGGGCTCCCATTTCTTAGCCTCATCAGCAATGAGCTTGCCAAAATCATCCGCGCTGCCGCCCACGGCATCCAGCCCCGCTGTCTTCATGCGCTCGATCACGCTGGGCTCTTTCATCGCGGCATTGATGGCGGCATTGATGCGGTCAACTGTTGCGCGTGGTGTGCCGCCGGCAACCAACACGCCGTTCCACGCAATCGCTTCAAAGCCTGCCAGCTCGCGCAGGCCGGAGCTTTCTACGGTGGGCAGCTCTGGCGTGAGCGAGTAGCGGGTTTTGCCAGTCACAGCCAATGCTTTCATGCGGCCCGCGCGCACTTGCGGCATGATGAGCGTGGGCACAGTGGCGAGGATTTGTGTATCGCCAGCAGCCGTCGACAGCGCTGCGGGCGGCCCGCCGTTGAAGGGGATGTGCACGGCGAATGTGCCCGTGAGTGCTTTCACATACTCCATCGTCAGGTGTGAAGACGAGCCATTGCCCACGGAGGCATAGTTATATTTGCCGGGGTTGGCTTTGAGTAGCGCGACCAACTCTTTCATGTTGTTCGCAGGTAGGTTCGCGTTGACAGCGATGATGTTGGGCTGAGAGGTGGTGATCACCACGGGCGCCAAGTCTTTGAGCGGGTTGTAGGGTAACTTGGAATACAAGAACGGCGCAAAGGCCACCGGGCCATTGAAGCCGAGCAGCCAAGTGTGGCCGTCTGCCGCGCTCTTGGCCACCTCGTTGGTGGCCACCGTGCCGCCAGCTTGGGGGCGGTTTTCTATGACGATCGTTGCCCCAAGCGTAGCTGCCAAACGATCTTGCATGGCGCGCGCAATCGCGTCCAGCGAGCTGCCTGCTCCCGACGCAATGATCCAGCGGATGGGTTTAGACGGGAAATTTTGAGAAAAAGCAGAGATAGCCGGCATGGATGCGGCACAGAGCGCTATGCTTTTAAGAGTCGATCGGCGAGTGATAGGACGGGTCAGGGTCATGATGCGAATGTCATCCGAGTTGGGTTAACCGAAACTTTACCTTGCTTTGCATAGCCGATGTGAGCGGGTTCACACGAATGCTCGTTATTTGAGGGCCTTTGCAGCACGGTGCTGCGAAGCAAGATTCCTCAACCGACGGAGAATATGATGAAATTTCGTAACGCACTGCTCGCAATCAGTTTGGCAGCGACCAGCGCCGCCTTCGCCCAAACCACGCCCCCAGAGCCTTCCACTTCCACCCCGCGCATCGACAAGCGCGAGGCCAAGCAAGAACAGCGTATTGCGCAAGGTACCGCTTCTGGCGCATTGACGCAGCGCGAGGCAGATCGCTTGAACGCCGGCCAAACCCGTGTGGACAATGCGCAAGCCAAGGCCAGCGCCGATGGAAAGGTGACGCGCAAAGAGCGTGCACACCTGACCCACATGCAAAACAAGCAAAACCGCCATATCGCGCACCAAAAGCACGACAAGCAGAAGATGTAAGCGCAGCGCGGCAAAGAAAAAGGCAACTCGCGCTGCCTTTGCTTCATCCCAGGCGGCTCGCACCGCGTAGGTTCAATCCGCGTACACGCCGGAAGCCTTGATCACAGGCGCCCATTTGGCAATTTCAGCGGTCACGAATTGCTTGTGGCCGGGGATGCCGGTGCGTACGTCGGCGATGATCACAGCGCCCAAAGCTTGCTGTTTGGAGACAAACTCAGGGTCTTTCAGGGCCGCTTGCAAGGCATCATTGAGCTTTTTCTGCACAGCAGCCGATGTGCCTTTGGGCGCATACAAGCCATGCCAGATACCAATTTGGAAGTCTTTCAGGCCAGCTTCTTGCAGGGTAGGCAGGTCTTTGAGGGCGGCAGTGGTCAGGCGCTTGGCCGTGGTCACGCCATAGGCCTTGACCTTCTTGGCTTCAATCTGACCCGAGGTGTTGGTGGTTTGGTCGCACATGATGTCTACCTGACCACCGAGCAGATCGTTCATGGCAGGCGCTGTACCACGGTAGGGCACCGTGGTCATGTCCACACCAATCGCCGCTTGGAACAGCATGCCGCACAAATGCGAGGCCGAAGCCACGCCGGCATTGGCCAAATTGATTTTGCCTTTGTTGGCATTGGCCCAAGTGCGCAGCTCGGCGAAATTGTTGGCAGGCAGAGAAGAGCGGCCAATGAGGGTCATGGGTACTTCGTTGATCATACCCAAGTATTCAAAATCCGTCTGGACATTGAAGGGCAAGTTGCGCACGAGCGTGGAGAACACGCCCATGGAGATGTGGTGCAGGAGCAAGGTGTAGCCGTCGGGCGAAGCCTTGGCCACTTTGTTCGCGCCAATCAGGCCACCAGGGCCGCCGGCAGCGTTTTCCACCACCATGCTGGTGCCGAGCGCCTTGCCCATGGCCACAGCCAAATCACGCGCCACGCGGTCGGTCGGGCCACCCGCAGCAAAGGGCACAACCACACTGATGGGCTTATCTTTGCTGGGGAAATCCTGCGCGGCGGCAGACGAACTCAAGGCGGACAAGCCGAGCAAAGCGGCGGTGGCAAATGCCACACTGGCGAGACGTTTGGTGATCATGGGAACTCCAGTTGGACGATAAAGAATGGTTTGATGTTAACGCCGCGCCTCAGAAAAGGTGCTACGTATTTACCACGTCTGCAAGACTAGGATTTACCCGAAATCCCCTTGAATATCAAGGGTTTAGCGTTGCTTTGAAGACGCGTTGAGGGAAAGTCTGTGGGCCTATATAGCCATTTCATCTGAGCATCTGACAACTCTGTATTGGACGCCTCGCGCAGCCATGTTTACAGTTCGTCCCATCATGACATTTCGCTCTCCTTCGTTTGCAACATGGGCCGCCATTCTGGGTTTGCTCTCTGCCTTGTTGGCGCACAGCGCACAGGCCGGTCAGGCGCTGGCGGTGTCGGCAGACGATGCGCAGGCGGCGCTGTCCAAGGGCGCATTCGTGCTGGATGTGCGCAGCGAAGCGCAGTTTTCTTCCGGCCATCTGCGCTCGGCGGCTCGCCTGCCCGCTGATGCAGCCACTCGCCCCCTGAATGAGCTCGCCGCCCTGCTCTCGCAAGCCGGCGCAGACAGCTCTCGCACGCTGCTGATTGTGGGCGAAGCGGGTGATGCGAATGCGCAGGCGCTGTGGCAACGTTTGGCAGGCGTTGTGTCTGGCCGCGTGCTCTGGCTTGTAGGCGGTGTGGCGGAATGGCAAATGACCGGCCGGCCCTTGAGTCAAGAGGCCATTTCACACAAAGCTGTGCCGCAAGTGCTGGTGTCTTTCGAGGTTCAACCCGCGTCTTCGCGCATGGCAGGCAGTCGGGTGCGCTCCAGTGAGTTGCTGGAACGCAATTTGCGCATCAAAGTTGCCAGTTTATAAGCGTTTTGGGCAGTTTGCCGGCGTAAAACCCGCATCTTAAGCTATTAAATTGGGAGCGCCTACTGGTAGCTGCGCGCGTCCTCAATCACTTTGCCATCATTGGGCAAGCTGCCCACTTGCAGCAACTCCACATCGCCGCGTAGCTTGGTCACATCGCGAATCGCGGCGGCGATTTTTTCTTTCATGGCCTGGTCACTGGCCGAAGCTGTTTCCACCTTCAGCACCATCTGGTCATTGGCCATTTCGCCGCTCACCACCAGCCGCGCCCGCGCCACTTCCGGGAAGCGTTTGACCACTTCAGCCACTTGACCCGGGTGCACAAACATGCCACGAATTTTGGTCGTTTGATCAGCGCGGCCCATCCAGCCTTTGATGCGGGAATTGGTGCGGCCGGTGGGGCATTGACCAGGCAAGACGGCAGACAAATCTCCCGTGCCGAAGCGAATCAATGGATACACCGGATTGAGCGTGGTGACGACCAGCTCGCCCACCTCGCCTTCGGGCACTGGGTCTCCCGTGCCGGGGCGTACGATCTCCACGATCACACCTTCATCGAGCACCATACCTTGGCGGGATGCTGTCTCATACGCAATCAGACCCAGATCAGCAGTGGCATAGCATTGGTAAATGTCCATGCCCAGCTGCGTGAACCAATCGCGCAAGCTCGGCGGGAAAGCCTCACCGCCCACCAAGCCTTTTTTGATACTCAAGGTCTGCCCGGCTTCTTTGGCCTTCTCCACGAGAATTTTGAGGAAACTCGGTGTGCCCAAATAACCATCGGGCTGCAACTCAGCAATCGCCTGGAGCTGCTGCTCGGTTTGCCCCGTGCCTGCGGGAAACACTGTGCAGCCCACGGCATGTGCACCACTCTCCATGAGGTAGGCGCCCGGTGTCATGTGGTAGCTGAACGAGTTATGCGCCAGATCGCCTGCACGAAAGCCTGCGGCAAATACAGCGCGACCTGCGCGCCAGTAGTCGGCGGTTTTGGCTTCGGGCTCGTAAATCGGGCCGGGGCTTGCAAAGATTTTGCCCATGCCGGTTTCGCCGGCTTTGCGCACCAAGCTGGAAAAACCGCCAAACACATCGCCGCCCGCTGCACGCGATGCTTTTTGCCGCTCATGCAATTCGGTCTTGCGCGTCACTGGTAATGTCGCAAGGGCTGCACGGCTGTTCACGCCTTGCGCATCCACGCCGCGCAAAATCTCGGCAAATGCTGCCGTATGCTGCAGCGCATGCGTGATTTGCGCAGGCAGACGCGCCATCAGCGAAGCCTCGCGCTGCGCGGGCGCTTGCGTTTCCAGATCATCGAAATACTGCGTCATGATGATTTCCAGCCTCTTGCACGGTTTGTGTATACTATAAATTCAATAGCATGCTTCGCAAGTTCTATGCCGGCGAAGTGGCTAGTTCACTTAAAAATCAGGCCAGCCAACGCTTCCTGCGCTTGTAGCTCTTCACATCCTTGAAGCTCTTTCGGCCTTCGCCGTCGCCGCCTTTGGAAACGCCAAGGTAGAACTCTTTGACATCTTCATTGGTGGCCAAATCCGCCGCTTTGCCGTCCATCACAATGCGGCCTGATTCCAGGATGTATCCATAGTCGGAATACTTCAAAGCCATGTTGGTGTTTTGTTCGGCCAGCAAAAAGGTGGTTTTTTCTTTCTGGTTCAGATCTTTGACGATGTGGAACACCTCTTCTACGATCTGCGGCGCCAGGCCCATGGAGGGCTCATCCAGCAGCACCATGGTCGGATTGGCCATGAGGGCGCGGCCAATCGCGCACATCTGCTGCTCACCACCGGAGGTGTAGGCCGCCTGAGACGTGCGCCGGGTTTTCAGGCGCGGAAAGTAGTTGTAGACCTTCTCCAAATTCGCAGCGATCTGCGCTTTGGATTTCACCGTATACGCCCCGGTCATCAGATTCTCTTCAATGGTCAAATGGGCAAAGCAATGGCGTCCTTCCATGACCTGCACGACACCGCGTTTGACCAAATCCGCCGGCGTCAGGTTCTCGATGCGCTCGCCGCGCAGCTCGATGCTGCCCTTGGTGACCTCGCCACGCTCGCCAGCGAGCAGGTTCGATACCGCGCGCAGTGTGGTGGTTTTGCCAGCACCATTGCCGCCGAGCAACGCTACGATGCCACCTTCTGGCACCTGCAGACTCACGCCCTTCAGCACCAAGATCACATGGTTGTAGATGACTTCAATGCCATTGACGTTCAAAACAATATTCGGTGTGCTCATGAGCAAATTTCTCTCTGATGATGCTTCTCAAATCACAAAACCGCTCGCGATTTTGTGATTTGAGGGCGAGGAACCCCGCCCTATGCCCCCCATTCAAGCGGCCACCGAGGACCTGGCTTTGCCAGTCCTCTGGTGGCGTCCCCCTCGCGCAGCAGAGGGGGAAGGCGCGTCAGCGCCATATGGGGTGATGCGGGTCAAGACCCGCAATCGGCCGCCGCGCGGCGAGCCAGCTTCTTCTCGTTGCCGTAACGGTCAGCGGAAGCGCGGACCATCGGACGGATGATGGAGTCATCGGCTTGCAGCCAGTCAGAGGCCCAGGTGAACTTCGCGCCATCCCAAGTGTGAACGCGAGCCCAAGCCGAGCCCATGTGGTCTGCGCAGCTGGTGGAAACAGGGCGCATCACGCCTTTGAATCCTAGGGCGTCGAGTTTGGCCTGAGTGAGGTTCAAGTTCTCGTAGCCCCAGCGCGCCTGCTCGGGCGTGACTGGCTTGCCTTTGCCAAAGCGCTCCTGTGCCGCACGGGCACCTTCAACTGCCAGCATCGCACCGACCACGCCACGCATGTAAAGCACGGAGCCAACTTCATCCTTAGGCCCGGTGCCCTGACCCTTACCGTGCACCTTGGAGAGGATCTCCTTGACCACGTCCGAGTTTGGCTCTGCACCGTGTTGCATCATCACGGCGTTGTAGCCCTTGGCCGCTTGGCCAACGTCCTTGAGATCAGGCTCAGCGCCAGACCACCATGTGCCAAACATGTTTTCGCGCGGATAGCCGGTCGCAACGGCTTCTTTGATCGCAGTGGACGTCATCACACCCCAGGTTTGCATGATCACATAATCAGGGCGGCTCTGGCGCACTTGCAGCCAGGTGGCTTTTTGCTCGACGCCAGGCGCGGCCACGGGCAGAGGCTGGATCGTGAAGCCGTGCATGGCTGCGCGCTCATTCACAATCGGCAGCAATTCGCGGCCAAACGGGCTGTCGTGATAGACCACGGCAATGCGCTTGCCTTTGAGTTTGTCCCAGCCACCGGCTTTTTTGGCAATGTGCTGCAACACCGTGTCGCCAGCGACCCAGTAATGGCCGATCAGCGGGAAGTTCCACTTGAACATATTGCCGTCGGCGGTGTCGCTGCGACCATAGCCAGAGCTGATGAGCGGGATTTTGTCAGTCGGCACTTTTTCGGTCAGCGCGAACGTGATACCCGTAGACAAGGGCTGGATCACCGTTGCGCCGCCGTGCTTGCCCTTGAGGCGCTCGTAGCACTCCACGCCGCGCGCCGTGTCATACGCGGTTTCGCATTCTTCCACCAGCGTTTTTACCCCGTTGATGCCACCGCGCTCGTTAACGAGCTTCATGTAGTCGGCATAGCCGTTGGCAAACGGCGTGGCATTCGGTGCAACCGGGCCGGTGCGGCCTGTCAGGCTGGGGAAGAACTGCACACGCTCTTGCGCGATCACCGAAGTGGTGACCATAGCGCTCAGGCCAGCAGCAACCACAAGGGCGGCGGCTGTGAGTTGACGAAGTTTCATACAAGTCTCCTAGAAAAAGATGAACACATTAGACAAAACGCTCACCAATTTGTTCGAGGCCTAGGTGTTTGCGAGCACGCGACACCCAGACTTTAATAATCCCTAGTGGGGGAATGGCCAAATCCTCAATTTCTGTTTCCCCAAACTCCACAGCTTGGCCAAACCATGCGGCTCCACAATCAAAAACCATACGATCAATGCACCAAACACCATGATCTCGGTATGCGCGATCCCCGCGGTGGAGATTTCCACGCCGACCAAATTGCCCAAAACGGGTAAAAACTGATTCAGGAAAATCGGCAGGATCACGATAAAGGCCGCACCAAAAAAGCTGCCCATGATTG
This sequence comes from Allobrachymonas sp., assembly GCA_046076625.1. Taxonomy (GTDB): domain Bacteria; phylum Pseudomonadota; class Gammaproteobacteria; order Burkholderiales; family Burkholderiaceae_C; genus JANMDU01. The sequence continues at coordinate 1,486 of JBJTSL010000297.1, read as the reverse complement.
AGCCCATGCCGCCAATGATCACCATGAAGAGAAGCTGGAAGCTGCGATTGAAATCAAACGCCGCCGGCTCCCAAGCCCCCAAATACACAAAGCCCCACATCGCACCCGCCACACCAACGATAAAGCTGCTCACCGCAAACGCGGAAAGCTTGGCATACATGGGACGGATGCCGATCACGGCGGCGGCCACATCCATGTCGCGGATGGCCATCCATTCACGGCCAATGGCCGAGCGCACCAAGTTTTTGGCCAACAACGCAAAGACGCAAACCATGCCCAAGCAAAACAAGTACTTGTCCATCGGCGTGTTGATGCTCCATCCCATGATGCTCATGTCGGCCACCGAGACTGAACCAGAGGTGGAGTTGTTGGTGAACCATTTGATACGCAGGAATGCCCAATCACATACAAACTGCGCGGCAAGTGTGGCCACCGCCAAATACAGGCCGCGTACCCGCAAGCTCGGAATGCCGAAAAACACGCCTACCGCCGCCGCGCACACACCACCCAGCAACAGCGCTGCAATCAAGGGAATGCCTTCGACGCGAACAAAAAAGTTATACGCCGCATACGCGCCCACGGCCATGAATGCGCCTGAACCCAACGAAATCTGGCCGCAATAGCCCACCAGAATATTCACGCCAATCGCCGCCAGCGAGAGAATCAGGAAAGGCACGAGGATGGCCTTGAACATGTAGTCGCTAGCCAGCATCGGCACTGCGATGAAGGCTGCAAGCAGGAGCAAAGCAATGCCATAGCGATCCTGCGCAATGCCAAAGATCTGGCTGTCTTTGCTGTAGCTGGTTTTGAACTGGCCGTTTTCTCTGTAGAACATGATTGCTATTCCTGCTGCTGGCCGTTAAACGCGATCAATGATCTTCTCACCGAAGAGACCTTGCGGCCTGAACAGCAGGAAAACCAGCGCCAACACATACGCAAACCAAATCTCAATGCCACCACCCACCAGAGGGCCGAGATACACCTCAGAGAGTTTCTCGCCCACACCAATGATCAAGCCGCCGATGATCGCGCCAGGCACGGAGGTCAGGCCACCCAAAATCACCACAGGTAATGCCCGCAAAGCCACGGTGGTGAGTGAAAACTGCACACCGAGCTTGCTGCCCCAAATCATGCCCGCCACCAGCGCCACCACGCCCGCCACACACCAGACAATCACCCAAATGCGGTTAAGCGGAATGCCAATCGATTGCGCGGCTTGGTGATCATCCGCCACAGCGCGCAAGGCGCGGCCCGTGGTCGTCTTCTGGAAAAACAGCGAAAGCAAGGCTACCAGCATCGCTGCTATCGCCGCCGCATACAAATCCTCTTTGTTGATCAGAATGCCGCCTTGAAAGACGTTTTCAAAAGCCATGAGCGGCTCTTTGGGCATGCCAATGTTGATTTGATAAATCGCGCTACCGAAGATGGATTGACCCAGACCGTCGAGGAAATACGCAATGCCCAGCGTGGCCATCAAGAGCGTTGC
>JBJTSL010000296.1:0-3117 GCA_046076625.1 Allobrachymonas sp. | reverse complement strand
TCTTGCGCAAATGCGCAGCGCATGGGAGGCTTGGGCGGCGACGATGCCCGGCATTCCCGCTGACGCAACGGTGAGCCTAGGCTTTGGCCTCAAAGACATGCCACAACGCTGATCTTTGAAGCGTTTTTTGGCAGTTCGCCGGCATAAAATCTGCGTTGTGGCATGTCTTTGAGGCCAAAACCTAGGCTTACCGTCGCATCAGTAGGAATGCCGGGCATCGTCGCCGCCCAAGCCTCCCATGCGCTGCGCATTTGCACAAGAAGCTGCGGTTCTCGGGGGGCGCGATTGGCGCGTTCGCGTTCATCGGCTGGAATATTGAACAGGTATTCGTGGTCATCCACCTTGAGGTATTTCCAGTTGCCGCTACGATAGGCGCGTTGATAGCGGTGGTTCATGCGCCAATACAGAGGGCGCTCAAATTCTTCGCCACCCTGCAACACGGAAAGCAGCGACACACCGTCGAGCGGCTGCACGACCCGAGCGCCGCCAATCGCAAGCATCGTCGCGCTCCAGTCCATCGTCAGGCACTGCTGCTGGCTCACTTGGCCCCGGGCAACTACCGCAGGCCAATGCGCGATGTAAGGCACGCGAATCCCACCTTCCGTCAAATCCATCTTGCCGCCTATCAATGGCCAGTTGTCAGAAAAGCGCTCACCGCAGTTGTCGCTGGTGACGACGATCAGCGTGTCGTCAAGTTGGCCTGAGGTTCGCAACGCTTCCACAAGAGCACCAATACCTTCATCCATTTGATGGATCATCTTGCGGTAGCTGTGAATGTTGCCGCCATGCAGATGGAAAAGGTTTTTCGCCACCTCGGGCGCAATGTGGGCGTCATCGCGCGTCTCCCAAGGCCAATGGGGTGCGGTGTAGTGCAGGCTAAGGAAGAAAGGCTGATCACTTTTCCGGGAAACATAGTCAACGGCACGGCTGGACAGCAGGTCCGTCAAATACCCCTCTTCTCGCTTCTCGTCTTCGCCAAAATACAGATCATGCTCGCCTGTGGATGAGCAATGCGTGAAGTAGTCCACGCCGCCGCTCATGGGGCCAAAGAACTCTTGGTAGCCGCTTTTCAAAGGGCTGAAATGTGGCGGGTAGCCCAGATGCCATTTGCCGATCAGCGCGGTGCGATAGCCCGATTCTTGGAGCATGCTGGGCAGCGTAGGCTGCTCTGGTGGTAAGCCCAGCACGGTGCTGCCCTTGCTGGAGCTTTTGATCGGCTCATCGAGTGCACCGCGCAAGCGGTATTGCCAGCGCGCTGTCATGAGTGCAAAGCGCGTGGGCGAGCAGACAGGGGAGTTGCTGTAGCCCTGCGTGAATTTCATGCCCGAAGCAGCGAGTTTGTCTAGGTTAGGCGAGACGGATTGCTGACCTGTGCCATCAAAACCGCGCCCGCCGTAGCAGCCCAAGTCGGCATAGCCTAGGTCATCGGCAACGATGAAGAGGATATTGGGGCGCTTGCTCATGTGATCTTCACTCGACTTTCATTTGCGTGGCTTTCACAATCTTGGCGTAGCGTGCGGACAGATCGTTCAAGCGTTTGGACGTGGCTGGGTCGATGTGAGCAAATGTACCTAGCTTCTCCTAGGCGTGCATAAATCACGCGCCTAGGGCTTTCCCTTGAGAAAGCCTTGTTTTTCTGTGTGGCAGCGCTCAGAATGGCCTTCATCCAAACAACACGAACAAAGGATCATCATGCGCCATATGTTTACACCGCGCCTTTGCGTTCAAGCCTTGTTGGCAGCACTGCTGTTGTCGAACTTCCCTGCCTGGGCCACCGATGCGCCCAAGCTCAACCCCAATGCCGCTCTCACAGCCAATCCCGCTTTGGGCAAAGATCTCCAGATCAAGCTACATAAGCCCGATTTACGCATAGCCGGTGTCAAGATCGACGGCGCAAATTTGGTCATCCAAATCGCCAATGACTGCTTGGCAGATGCACCCAGCTCACGCATCAAAGTCACGGTGTCTGGCCCGCCAACCGCGGCCAAACCGATGCCACATGCGGTGATTGGCACGATGGAAGGCGATGTTGCCGCGATCAAGGCGGGCGGCAGCACCAGCAAATCCTTCAGCAAAGAAGGCCTCACAGGCCTGAACGCTTGGCAAGGCAAATCGTTCAAGATTGAAGTCAACTCCAACGGCAAAGTGGCTGAAGTCAGCACGGCCAACAACAGCTTCATCCGCCCGGAATCCGGCCCAGACCAAGCCGCCTTCCCGCTGGCCAAAACCGCCTGTGCCGCACAATAGCGGCTTATGAGCATCTCCCGCGACCACCTCACCACCGCCTTCAATCAACTGCTGCAACCCGAACGCTTCAAAGACTACGGGCCAAATGGCTTGCAGGTCGAAGGCAAAACCGAAGTCAAAAAAATCGTCTCTGGCGTCACGGCCTGCGTTGCGCTGATTGACGCGGCGATTGAGCGCGGCGCGGATGCGATTTTTGTGCACCACGGCCTGTTTTGGCGGGGGCAAGACGGGCGCGTGACGGGGTGGATGAAACAGCGGCTGCACAAGCTGCTTGTCAACGACATCAATCTCTATGCCTATCACTTGCCGCTGGATGCGCACCTCACACTGGGCAACAACGCGCAACTGGGCAAGCTGTTGGGCTTCGCGCCCCTGGAAAACGGCGAATTCGGACGCTTTGGCGAGCAAGACTTGGGATGGCTGGGGCTGACCTCCTTGGGCAGCTATGCAGCGCTCGTCGAGCATCTGAATATAACGCTGAATCGACCTATCGCCGGCATAGAATCTACGCGAAATGCTATAAAAACAATAGCGTGGTGCACGGGTGGTGCGCAGGGCTATTTTGAAGCCGCAATTGCCGCAGGCGCGGATGTCTACATCACTGGCGAAATCTCTGAGCCCCAAGCCCACTACGCCCGCGAGATGGGCGTCGGCTATATCGCCTGCGGCCATCATGCCAGCGAACGCTACGGGGCGCCAGCAGTGGCCGCGCATGTGGCGCAGCAATTGGGGCTAGAACACGAGTTTGTGGAAATTGACAATCCTGCTTGACTGCAAGGATTTGCGCAAGAACGGATCGTTGTCAATCAAGCGCTGACTTGATGGCAGCGCTGCGTACCTTGCCGACCTCTGCCCCAATTTGCTGAGCCA
>JBJTSL010000295.1:0-4207 GCA_046076625.1 Allobrachymonas sp. | reverse complement strand
ATCGCACAGGCCGTAGAACCCAAAACCAAGGCTGACCAAGAGAAGATGGGCATTGCCTTGAACCGCTTGGCGCAAGAAGATCCTTCTTTCCGCGTGCGCACCGATGAAGAATCTGGTCAGACCATCATCGCTGGTATGGGTGAGTTGCACCTGGAAATTATTGTTGACCGCATGAAGCGCGAATTCGGCGTGGAAGCCAACGTGGGCAAGCCCCAAGTGTCTTACCGCGAAACGATTCGCGGCACGGTGGAAGCTGCCGAAGGCAAGTTCGTTCGTCAGTCCGGCGGTAAAGGCCAATATGGTCACGTTGTGCTCAAGATCGAGCCGAATGAGCCTGGCAAGGGCAACGAGTTTGTGGATGCGATCAAGGGCGGTGTGGTGCCACGCGAGTTCATTCCCGCTGTGGAAAAAGGTATCAACGAAGCCTACACGCAAGGCGTGTTGGCGAATTACCCTGTGGTCGACGTGAAAGTCACCTTGCACTTCGGTTCGTATCACGATGTGGACTCCAACGAACTCGCGTTCAAGATGGCCGCAATCTTCGGCTTCAAAGAAGGCTGCCGTAAAGCCCAGCCCGTGATTCTTGAGCCCATGATGAGCGTTGAAGTGGAAACGCCTGAAGACTACGCTGGCAACGTGATGGGCGATCTGTCCAGCCGTCGCGGCATGGTGCAAGGCATGGAAGACATGATCGGCGGTGGCAAGGCCATCCGCGCTGAAGTGCCATTGTCTGAAATGTTTGGCTACTCCACAACCCTGCGCTCCATGAGCCAGGGCCGCGCAACTTACACGATGGAATTCAAGCACTACACGGAAGCCCCGCGTAACGTCTCTGAAGCCATCATGGCGGCCCGTGCGAAGTGACCAACACCCCCGTGCGCCTTACGGCGCTCCCCCTCAAGGGGGCGACGCTGGTGGCCGGGCAAAGCCCGACCCACGGCGTCTGCTGGGACAGACATCGCTTTGATTGAGATTATTTAGTTCCCCTGTCTGCGATTTCGCACCCAGCGCTGCCCGTGGCGATGGATCAAGTAGCGAAGTGCAGACATTAAACCCATACACGGGCATGTTCATTTGAAAGAAGTCCATCATGGCAAAAGGTAAGTTTGAACGCACCAAGCCCCACGTCAACGTCGGCACGATTGGCCACGTCGACCACGGCAAGACCACGCTGACTGCAGCGATTACCACCGTACTGTCCGCCAAATTCGGTGGCGAAGCCAAGGCGTATGACCAGATTGACGCGGCCCCAGAAGAAAAAGCACGCGGTATTACGATTAACACCGCCCACGTGGAATACGAGACGGCCAACCGCCACTACGCCCACGTCGACTGCCCCGGCCACGCCGACTATGTCAAGAACATGATCACCGGCGCCGCTCAGATGGACGGCGCTGTCCTCGTTTGCTCCGCAGCCGATGGCCCCATGCCCCAAACCCGTGAGCACATCCTCCTGTCCCGCCAAGTGGGCGTTCCTCACATCATCGTATTCCTGAACAAATGCGACATGGTGGACGACGCAGAACTCTTGGAACTCGTGGAAATGGAAGTTCGCGAACTCCTGTCCAAATACGACTTCCCCGGTGACGACACCCCCATCATCCGCGGCTCTGCCAAACTCGCTATGGAAGGCGACAAGGGTGAGTTGGGCGAAGGCGCCATCATGAAACTCGCCGAAGCCATGGACACCTACTTCCCCGAGCCCAAGCGCGCCATCGACGGAGCCTTCTTGATGCCCGTCGAAGACGTGTTCTCCATCTCTGGCCGTGGCACCGTGGTGACCGGCCGTGTTGAGCGCGGCATCATCAAAGTCGGCGAAGAGATCGAAATCGTCGGCATCACCGATACCCAGAAAACCATCTGCACCGGCGTGGAAATGTTCCGCAAGCTGCTCGATCAAGGCCAAGCCGGCGACAACGTCGGTATCCTCTTGCGCGGCACCAAGCGCGAAGAAGTCCAGCGCGGCCAAGTGCTGTGCAAGCCAGGCTCCATCAAGCCCCACACCGAGTTCACTGGTGAGGTGTATGTGCTGTCCAAAGAAGAAGGTGGCCGCCACACCCCGTTCTTCAACAACTACCGTCCCCAGTTCTACTTCCGCACGACGGACGTGACCGGTGCGATTGAGTTGCCAAAAGACAAAGAGATGGTGATGCCAGGCGACAACGTGAGCATCAGCGTCAAGCTGATTGCCCCGATCGCGATGGAAGAAGGCCTGCGCTTTGCTATCCGTGAGGGTGGCCGCACGGTGGGCTCTGGTGTGGTGGCGAAGATCGTCAAGTAAGTTTGGTTAAGGACTGTAGGGGCGTAGCTCAATTGGCAGAGTATCGGTCTCCAAAACCGAGGGTTGGGGGTTCGAGGCCCTCCGCCCCTGCCAACAGATTCTGAAAATCTGTTGGTGCCAGTCCTCAAAACAGCCCGGTGCACTGCGCTGGGCTTGTCTGTTTAGAGAGTTCAGTGAAAACCTGAGCAAAAAGTGAAGTGAAACATGGCTGCAGAGCAAATTGAAACCGTGAGTACAGGCGCAGACAAGGCCAAATTGGCAGCGTCTGTGTTGCTTGTGGTCGCGGGCGTTGTGGGCTTTTATTTGCTCGCCAAGCAGGGCCCCATTGCGCAGTGGGGCGCGTTGATTGTCGCGTTCATTGCTGCCGTGGTGGTTTTCGTCTCCTCGGAGATGGGCAAAGAGTTTGTGGCCTTTGGCCGTGATGCATGGCGCGAAGCCAAGAAGGTGGTGTGGCCCACTCGCAAAGAATCGATGCAAATGACAGGCTATGTGTTTGCATTTGTTGTCGTGATGGCGCTTTTTCTGTGGCTCACAGACAAATCACTCGAGTGGCTCATTTTCAGTTTGATCTTGGGTTGGAGATAAGCCATGTCTGAATTACACGAAGAAGTTGTCGCTTCTGCGGAAACTCCCGCTGAGCAGTCACTTGCTGCAGCCGCAGGCATGCAGTGGTATGTGGTGCAGGCTTATTCCGGCATGGAAAAGGCCGTTGAGCGCAACGTACATGAGCGTATCGCGCGCGCCGGTATGCAAGCCAAATTTGGTCGTTTTCTCGTGCCTACCGAAGAAGTGGTGGAGATGAAAAACGGTCAGCGCAAAACCACCGAGCGCAAATTTTTCCCTGGCTATGTGCTGGTGGAAATGGTGATGGATGATGAGTCTTGGCACTTGGTCAAGCACACGAGCAAAGTCACGGGCTTTGTCGGGGGCGCGCGCAATCGCCCCGTGCCTATTTCTGAGGCTGAAGTGCAAAAGATCGTCAACCAGATGAAAACAGGCTCCGCCAGCCCTCGCCACAAAGTGGAATTCACTGTGGGTGAATTGGTGCGCGTCAAAGAAGGCCCATTCACCGATTTCAATGGCTCGGTCGAAGAAGTCAACTACGAGAAAAGTAAGGTACGTGTCACGGTCACAATTTTTGGTCGCGCCACCCCTGTCGAATTGGATTTTGCGCAGGTTGAAAAGACCTAAGCGGAGTACGTTTCAAAAAAATTCGCGCCTTCCAGTTCTGCGCGATCAAAGTTCAAAGAACTGTTAACCCAACGGGGAGCTACACCAGTAGCGCCAATACCCGTCAGGAGAAAACATGGCAAAGAAAATTGTCGGCTTCGTAAAGCTGCAAGTGCCAGCTGGTAAGGCGAATCCATCGCCCCCGATCGGTCCCGCCTTAGGTCAACGTGGTCTGAACATCATGGAGTTCTGCAAGGCGTTCAACGCCCAGACCCAAGGCGTTGAGCCCGGTCTGCCTCTGCCTGTGGTGATCACGGCGTTTGCAGACAAGAGCTTCACCTTCATCATCAAGACGCCTCCCGCGACCACCTTGATCAAGAAGGCCATCAAGCTCGATAAAGGCTCTTCCAAACCTCACGTTGACAAGGTTGGCAAGATCACTCGCGCCCAGCTCGAAGAAATCGCTAAAGGCAAAATCAAAGACATGAATGCTGCCAGCATTGATGCTGCCGTTCGTACATTGGCAGGTTCCGCACGCTCCATGGGCGTGACGGTGGAGGGTCTGTGATCATGGCACTCACCAAGAAACAAAAAGCCCAAGAGGGCAAAGTGGACAGCAACAAGCTGTATCCCATCAGTGATGGACTCATCGAATTTGGCGGTAGCGAAAGATTGCACCAAACTCAGTGCATCACTGATGGGATACAGCTTGTTGCTGTCCACTTTGCCCTCTTGGGCTTTTTGTTTCTTGGTGAG
>JBJTSL010000294.1:0-3367 GCA_046076625.1 Allobrachymonas sp. | reverse complement strand
TGCACGCCTATGCCGTGCAAGACAGCGCAGGTCTCATCAAGCTTGATGCGATGGAAAACCCTTTTACCTTGCCTGCGCATTTGCAAAACGCACTAGGCGAGCGGCTGGGCTCTGTGGCGATCAACCGCTACCCGGGCGCGCGAGTGGATGACTTGAAAGCAGCACTTCGCGCCTATGCGCAAGTGCCGAGCGGCTATGGCCTGATGCTGGGCAACGGCTCGGATGAGCTGATTTCTCTGCTGGCGATGGCGTGCGACATACCCGGAGCAAAGATTCTCGCCCCTTTGCCCGGCTTCGTGATGTATGCCATGAGTGCGCAGCTGCAAGGCTTGCAGTTCATTGGCGTGGATTTGACGGTTGATTTTGAGTTGGATGAAACCGCCATGCTCGCTGCCGTGGAAAAAGAAAAGCCAGCGATCACTTACCTTGCCTACCCCAACAACCCCACGGCTAACTTGTGGAATGCAGGCACGATCCGCCAGATCATCGCCGCCTGCAGCGGCTACGGCGGCATGGTGGTGATGGATGAGGCGTATCAGCCGTTCAGCAGCAAGAGTTGGCTAGGCGAGATCAAAGCCGCGCCCGAGGCGAACGCCAATGTGCTACTCATGCGCACGCTCAGCAAATTCGGCCTCGCAGGCGTGCGCTTGGGCTACATGTGCGGCCCGCAAGCGCTTATCCACGAAATCGACAAGCTGCGCCCGCCCTACAACATCAGCGTGCTCAACGCGGAATGCGCTCTGTTTGCACTCGAGAATTCTGATGAATTTAGCCAACAAGCCGGCACGATCACTGCGCAGCGTGCTATGCTTTTGGAAGCGCTTGCGAGGATGCCCAAGCTCAAAGCCTATCCATCGGATGCCAACATGATCACAGTGCGCACGCCCGATGCCGACGCCGCCTTTGCGCATCTCAAACGCCAAGGCATCTTGGTGAAAAACATCTCCAAAATGCACCCGTTACTCAAGAACTGTCTGCGCCTGACGGTGGGTACGCCGGATGAGAACGAAAAAATGCTCGCCGCCCTGCGCGGAATCTGAGGCTCGGCCTCTGCGACAATACAGCCATGCAACGCACCGCAACCGTCACCCGCAACACCAAAGAAACCCAGATCACCGTCGCCGTGAATCTGGAAGGCACAGGCAAGGCCGAGTTGGCTACCGGCATTGGTTTCTTTGACCACATGCTTGATCAAATTGCGCGCCATGGCTTGATTGATTTGACGATCAAGGCGCAGGGCGATTTGCATATTGATGGGCATCACACGGTGGAAGATGTGGGTATCACGCTTGGGCAAGCGGTCGCGCAAGCCGTGGGTGACAAGGCGGGCATTTGGCGCTATGGGCATGCTTATGTGCCGCTGGATGAGGCTCTCTCCCGCGTGGTGGTGGATTTTTCCGGCCGGCCTGGCTTGCATATGCACGTCGATTTCAAAAGCGGCATGGTCGGCGGGTTTGACACACAGCTCATGTATGAATTTTTCCAAGGCTTTGTGAACCACGCGCAATGCACGCTGCACATCGACAACCTGAAGGGCGAGAATGCGCATCATCAGTGCGAGACAATCTTCAAAGCTTTTGCGCGTGCAGTGCGCGCTGCGCTGACGCTTGATCCGCGCAGCGTGGGCGTCATCCCTTCTACCAAGGGCAGTTTATAAGACAACTTGGCCATTCGCTGGCATGAAACCTGCGCGGCGTGCTATTGAATTTATAGTATGTCTGGTTCCTTGAAATCCATCATCGCCGTCGTCGACTACGGCATGGGCAATCTGCGCTCAGTAGCCAATGCGGTGAAAGAGGCCGCAAAAGGCACGGCGGTGGAGGTGATCATCACCCAGCGCCCCGAAGAGGTGCGAGCCGCAGAGCGCATCGTGCTTCCAGGCCAAGGCGCGATGCGTGATTGCATGGCCTGCCTCAAGGATTCTGGTTTGCAAGAAGCGGTGCTCGAAGCGGCGGTGAACAAACCGATGTTCGGCGTATGCGTGGGCATGCAAATGCTGCTCGAATACTCCGATGAGCAAGACACTCCAGGCTTAGGGCTTTTCAAAGGCGCTGTGCACAAATTCGAGCTCCAAGGCCGCTTGCAACCTGATGGTAGTCGCTACAAAGTGCCGCAAATGGGCTGGAATCGCGTGTTTCAGACTGTGCCACACCCGATTTACCAAGGCGTGCGGGATCAAAGCTGGTTCTATTTCGTTCACAGCTTCTATGCCAAGCCGGCAAGTCGGGACCACAGCGCTGGGGAAACTGAGTATGGAGAGCGCTTTACAGCAGCGCTCGCACGCGATAACATTTTCGCCACACAATTCCACCCCGAAAAAAGCGCCGCACAAGGCTTGCAACTCTACAAAAACTTTCTTACTTGGAAACCTTAAATCCAATGATGTAAGCGCCGAATGAAAGGTGTATCGCGCTGACGCGAAATCAAGTGCGTTTTTTCTGCGTCTTCTGCGTAACTTCTGCGATTTCTGCGTTCAGCCTTCCGAATTTGTTATTCGATTCATGATTCTCATCCCTGCCATTGACCTCAAAGACGGCCAAGCCGTACGCCTCAAACAAGGCGATATGGAGCAATCCACCGTGTTTGGAGACCCCGTAGAAATGGCCCAGCGCTGGATCGATGCGGGAGCACGTCGCTTGCATCTCGTTGATCTCAACGGCGCATTCGCCGGCAAGCCGCAAAACCTCGCCGCAGTCAAAGGCATCTTGAAGGCCATCGCCGCGCACACCGAAGCCGGCAATGAGCCTATCCCCGTGCAGCTGGGTGGTGGCATCCGCGACCTCGACACCATTGAGCGCTACATCGACGCCGGGCTGGAATACGTCATTATCGGCACAGCTGCTATCAAAAGCCCCGGCTTCCTGCAAGATGCCTGCACAGCCTTTGGCGGCCACATCATCGTCGGGCTGGACGCCAAAGACGGCAAAGTCGCCACTGACGGCTGGAGCAAACTCACGGGTCATGATGTGGCCGATCTCGCCAAAAAATATGAAGACTATGGTGTGGAATCCATCATTTACACCGACATCGGCCGCGACGGCATGCTCAGCGGTATCAACATCGAAGCCACCGTGAAATTAGCAAACGCCAGCAGCATTCCTGTGATTGCTTCCGGCGGTTTGAGCAACATGCAAGACATCGAAAAGCTTTGCGCCGTCGAGCGTGAAGGCATTGAAGGCGTGATCTGCGGCCGGGCGATTTATTCAGGGGATTTGGATTTTGCGGCTGCGCAGGTGAGAGCGGATGCGCTAAACGGTTGATGAAATTTTTGAAGAGTTTGGGTTAGTACTTGAGCCTATTTCTTCAGAGGAAATAGATCACATTCGAGTATGCATTGACGAAACAATCGCTCACTGGCCAGACAGCG
>JBJTSL010000293.1:0-11713 GCA_046076625.1 Allobrachymonas sp. | reverse complement strand
AGCGGCTATGCACGTATTCCAGCGAGCTTGGACGATTCCGCCCGCTTGCTCGGCGCAACATCGGGCACGTTGCTGGCTCGTGTGCATTGGCCGCTGCTGCGCAAGAGCACGGCGGTAGCGGCGCTGCTGGTGTTTGTCGATGTGATGAAGGAACTACCCGCCACATTGGTGTTGCGGCCATTTAATCACGACACACTGGCCGTGGTGGCCTACCAATTGGCCAAAGATGAGCGTTTGCATGAAGCGGCGCTGCCTTCTCTGGCTTTGGTGGCGGTGGGTTTGATTCCGGTGATCTTGCTGAGTCGCTCATTGCGACCGCAGTGACTTTGGGATCGTCTAGGCTGGTCGCCGGCGTAGAATCTTTGTGAAGTGCTGTACAAAATATAGCAATTCAAAGCTGTACGAAACGCACCACTGTCTCCACCACCTGTGTGCGCCGTTTCGCATGTGCAGTCTTGGCGGAAGGATCGTATTTGAAGATCGTGCCAAAGGTGTGCCGATTGCCCACATTGAAAAAACTCAGAGCAGAAATCGTTGCGTGGATGTCTAAGGCAGTCAAGCCTTTGCGGAAAATGCCTTGTTGCACGCCACGCTCATAGAGCCGTGTGATCGCTTCTAGGGCAGGCACATTCAGGCTTTGGATGCTCTTGCTTTGCATGAGGAACTGCGCACGGTTGATGTTCTCACCCATCACCAAGCGAATGTAATCTTCGTTGCCCGCATGGTGATCAAAGGTGAATTCCACCAAGCGGCGCAGCGCCTGCTCTGGTGCCAGATCACCCAAATGCAGCTCAGCCTCAATCGCCCGGACACGCTGATACGCCTCCTCAAGCACCCGCACATAAAGACCTTCTTTGCTCTCGAAATAGTAGTAAATCATGCGCTTGCTGGTGCGCGTGCGTTCGGCGATTTCATCAATGCGTGCGCCGGCCAAACCCTTTTGCGCGAACTCTTGCGTGGCCACTTCCAAGATTTCCGCCATGGTGCGGACCGGGTCATTCGTACGGCCTTTGGTGGTACTTTTTTTGCTCGCAACAGATACAGCCCTCGGTTGGACGGCAGGCTTGGGCAAGTTCGCGGATTTTTTTGATGAATGTACCGTTCGGTTCACTACCACAGTATATGCTCTGAGCCAAGAAAAATCGAACCATGCAGGCAATCTCTTCGTTTTCAGACGCCACTTTTGATGATGTGCCCAAGCCAGTGCATGTGTTGTTGCTCGGCGCTGCGGGCTTTATTGGCAGGCATGTGCATACCGCTTTGATGAAGCGAGGCCTGCGTGTCACTGCCGTTTGCCGACCAAGCTCAACCAACGTGACGACCCACTGCCGCGAATGGACAGCATTGAGCTTGGAAACCATGTGCTCAACCCACGACTGGCTGCCTCATTTGCAGTCTGTTGATCTGGTGATCAACTGTGTGGGTATTCTGCGCCAGCGCTTGGGCGAGCGCTATGACGATGTGCACCACCGCATGCCTGCGGCACTTGCACAAGCTTGCGCTCAGGTCGGCGTGCGCCTGATCCACACCTCCGCATTGGGCTTGCATGCCCAAGCGAAAAGCCGTTTTCTGTTGAGCAAACTGCTGGGCGAAGAGGCGATAGCTGCCAGCGGCGCAGATTTTTGCATCGTACGGCCGAGTTTGATTGATGGCTTGGGCGGTTTTGGCGCGAGCTGGCTGCGCATGCTGGCGCGCTGGCCGGTGCATTGTGTGCCGCGTGGCGCGGTGGGGAAAATCGCTGCCGTGCAAGCCACGGACTTGGGCGAGGCCTATGCACAGCTTGCACAGTTGCCTACGCTTACACAACACAGGCAGGTCAATTTAGGCGGCGAGCGTTTGTTTTCCTACGGTGAGTATTTGCAGTTGCTGCGCGGCGTGGAATCGGGACACAGACCCGCGCTGCAAATTCCCTTGCCCAATTGGATCACTCGCATCGGTGCACACCTGTGTGACTTGTTTCGCTTCAGCCCTTTCAGCTACGGGCATTGGATTTTGCTGCAACGGGACAATGTACCTGTGCCAAATGCCTTGCCTGACCTGTTAGGTCGTGCGCCCCTTGCTGTGACTTATCAACGCATTGCTCTCAAAGACGATTTCAGGATGTCTTGAGGTGATCCAAAGCTTCGTTGAACTCGTCTGCGCTACTCAAGCGCCGCATCGGTGGTAGCGCATTCATCAAGCGCCGGCCATATCCCATCTGCACGAGGCGGGTATCGCCAATCACCAAAATCCCGCGATCACTCTCGCGGCGAATCAAACGCCCCGCGCCTTGTTTGAGCGCCACCGCCGCTTCGGGTACAGAATAATCGGCAAACGCACTGCGGCCTTCGCTCTCTAGCCGCTGGCAACGCGCCTCCACCAGCGGATCGCCCGGCGGAGGAAATGGCAGCTTGTCAATGATGACCAATTGCAGCGCTTCACCCGGAATGTCGATGCCCTCCCAAAACGAAGCAGAGGCCACCAGCACACACCCCTTGCCGCCTTGCGAGTCGCCGATGCGAAACCGCTCCACCAACTCGCGCTTGGAGGCGCTGCCTTGGACGAGCACATCGAGTTTCCCATCGAGACTGTTCTTCAAACTCTCCCCAATGGCCTTTAGGGCACGCAAGGTGGTCGTGAGCACCATGGTGCGGCCTTGCAGGCGAAGCGCAGCGTCATGTGCGAGATGGGCTATCTGCGTGCTATGCGCTGGGTCACTCGGTTTGGGCAATTCGCGCGGCACATAGACTGAGGCTTGGCTGGGGTAATCAAAGGGGCTTTGTGCCACTAGCACTTGTGCGCCTTGCAAACCGCAGGGTTCTGTGAACCAAGTCAAGCGCGCATCATCGCCCAATGTGGCTGAGGTGAAAATCCAAGCGCGATTCGAAGGCTCGGTGGGTATTCGATCTTCACTGTCTGGCGAAGGCGCATCTCGCATCAGAGCATCCAGATCATCGTCTTCTTCTTGCTTCGATACCTCTGGCGGCACAGCATTGGAAATCTTCAGCAATTTCTCGCGCACCGTCTGTACAATGTCCAGCGGCGCTTCCATCAAACGAATTTGTGCGCCCACATCGAGCCAGCGTACTTGGCCTTTTTCTGGACTTTGCAGAAAGCGATTGGCGCGATACGCCATTTCTTTCGCACGCTCATACAAGCGCCCAAAATCTGGCGCGATTTCACTGACCATATCCAGCGCCGCCATCGCATGCGCTAGGCTTTCTTCCACGCGATTGAGCGCCTCGGCCCAGTCTTGGCTTTGCAACCCCTCAGGCGCACTGCCCTGCCAACGCAGGCGAGCTTCTTTGTTGTAGGCCGGCTGTTGGCCAGCCACTAAGCGCAGATCACGCGCCGCTTTTTCACAGGCGCTGCATACTTCGTTCCAATCCACCAAGCCGCGCGCCAGTGTGAGGCCAACGCCGAGCATGTCGCGGGTGAAATCCAGCAGCTGTGCCGTACCCAACACCGCACCCAGAAACTGCACGCCGGTTTCGTTGAGCTGGTGCGCTTCATCAAAAATCGCAATGCGCACCGTGGGCAGCAGCTCAGCCATGCCTGATTCGCGCACCGCCATGTCGGCAAAAAACAGATGATGGTTTACCACCACCACATCGGCAGCCAAAGCCTGCTTACGCGCCAACACAACGTGACAATTTTTGTATTGCGGGCAAGTCGAGCCCAAGCAGTTTTCGTGTGTGGAAGTCACCAGCGGAACAATGCTAGAGCGTTCATCCAAACCGGGTAGTTCGGACAAATCGCCGCTGGCAGTGCTCACTGCCCATTTTTCTATTTTCGCCAGAGCCAACAAAGCCGAGCGCTCCACATGCTCTTGCCGCGCTTGTCTCATGCGGTGAACGCACAAATAGCTGCTGCGCCCTTTGAGCAAGGCTGTGCGAGCTGGCAAACCCAAGGCTTTGAGCAAACGAGGCAAATCGCGTGCAAACAATTGGTCTTGCAAAGCCTTGGTGGCAGTGGACACCATCACCCGCTCGCCCGAGAGCAGTGCTGGTACGAGATACGCAAAGGTTTTGCCAATGCCTGTGCCCGCTTCGACCACCAAGCAACCGCCACTCTCAATCGTTTGTGCCACGGCCTGTGCCATCTCGCGCTGGCCGCTGCGCTGAACAAAAGCTTCCGTGGCTTGACCAAGCAATGAGCCTTCATCAAAGACAGCAGAGACAGCTTGCGTCAAGCTGGCAGATGCAAACACAGCACTCATGCGGGCTCTTTGCCATCGATATCAAATTCCAGCCGAGCGATCTGGTCGCGCAGCGCCAAGCGGCGTTTTTTCAAGCGACGCAGCATCAGCTCATCCAGCGGCGCTTGCTCAGCTAAACGGTCGATCATCGCATTCAGGTCGGCGTGCTCGATGCGCAATTCAATGAGCTGGCGCTCGGGGGAATGAAGGTTGGAATCCAAAATAGTTCACACAAACAGGAGTAGCAGTCATATCATGCTGAAAACATAGCCAGCATTTTCCCCTGATAATAGCGCCACATGTCCAACGGCTACAGAATTACCGCTTCAACCGGCATCCACAAGGGTGACCGCGATTACCAGCAAGACCAAATTGCGCTGATCAACCATCCGCGCGTGAATGGCTGCATGCTGGCGGTGGTGGCTGATGGCATGGGCGGCAGAAGCGGCGGGCGCAAAGCCTCAGACCAAGTGATGCTCACCTCGCATCAGCTCTTCGAGCGCTATTCGCCCGAGCGCGATGACCCGCCCTCCCTGCTCAAGCAGCTAGTGGAAGAAGCGCATTTGGTGATCAAGCTCACCGCCATTTCTTCCGAGCAAGAGCCGCACAGCACGATTGCCGCATTCCTCATCAACCCCAACGGCGAATGCCACTGGGTGCATGCGGGCGATTCGCGTATTTATCACTACCACGGCAACAAAATGGTCAAGCGCACGCTGGACCATTCCTATGTGCAAACCTTGGTTGACAAAGGCGAAATCACCGATGAAGAAGCCAACGTGCATCCGCAATCAAACATTCTCATGGGTTGTTTGGGCACGGAAGACGATCCACCCATGGATTTTCACTACATCCCCAGCCTGCGCCCTGGCGATGTGTTGATGTGCTGCTCTGATGGTGTGTGGCACTATTTCTCCCCGACCGAACTGGGCTCAGTGCTCTCCGCCCTCACGCCGCGTGAGTCCACCGAATTCCTGATCGACAAAGCCCGCACGCGCGCGCGGGGCACGGGAGACAATCTCTCGATTGCGGTGGTCAAACTCGAGCCGCTGTTGGAGCAAACTGCTGCAGCCGTGCGCAAAATCGAGATTCCTTCAATCAGTTCTATCAAGGCTGGCAAGGCTTAGGTTTTCTGTCAGTTGTTCGCTACGCGTTTCGCTTGTTCTTTTTGCACCTGCTGCGAGACGTTCTCGAAATCTCGTGACATGCTTCCAAAGCGAATAAACGAACCATCAAAATAGCTCAGGCGCTCGATGAGATGCTATTATTTCAGTAGCATTCTGCCCAGATTCTATGCCGGCAGAACCCTGATTTTGCTTCAAATTCTTAGCTTCAAGCTTGCCCACACGCACCCCCAGCAAACGAAAGCGCTGACTCAAATCCAATCGCTTGAGCGCGAACCCCGCAGTGCGCCGAATCAGTTGCGCGTCATCCGTGGCCTCGGGAATTGTGATGTCGCGAGTGGCGATTTTGAAATTCCCCCAACGTAGTTTGACGCCAATCGTACGGCCGAGATATCCCTTTCGCTGCAAATCACGCGCCACGCTCTCGCACAGTTCAGTGAACACCGCGCCTAACTCCGCCTTGTCGTGAACCGCATGCAAATCGCGCTCAAAGGTGGTCTCTCGGCTCATGCTCACGGGTTCGCTCTCGGTTTCGACTGGCCGCTCATCGCGCCCCCAAGCTGCCTCCTGCATCCACGCGCCATAGGTTTTGCCAAAGCGCTCCATAAGGAACGCCCTGTCTTGCGCAGCCAACTGTCCAATAGTTGTAATGCCCAGCGCTTTGAGTTTTTCGTCGGCCTTGGGTCCAATGCCATTGATCTTGCGTGCGGCCAGCGGCCAAATCTTGTCCTGCACATCGGCTTCGTAGACCACGGAAATGCCGTTGGGCTTTTGAAATTCGCTGGCCATTTTGGCCAGCAGCTTATTCGGCGCGATGCCAATGGAGCAGGTGAGCCCCGTGGTTTCAAAAATGCTTTTTTGGATCAGGCGAGCGAGCACGCGCCCGCCTTCGCGCTGCCCACCGGGCACATCGGTGAAATCGATGTACACCTCATCCACGCCCCGGTTTTCCATGCGCGGGGCAATCTCCAAGACGATTTCCTTGAAGCGCCGTGAAAACCGCCGGTATTCCTCAAAATCCACGGGCAGCAAAATCGCCTGCGGGCAGAGTTTGGCTGCCTTCATCGTGCCCATGGCCGAGCCCACGCCGAAACCCCGTGCGACGTAATTGGCCGTGGTGAGCACACCCCGGCCGACGTAATCGCGCAATTTGGGAAACGCCTCCACAGGAATGTCATGCGTAGGCAAATCGCCTTGCGCTTGACGCAATTGCTCGCGAATCAGCCCACCCCCGCCCACCACCACTGGCTCTGCCTTGAGTTGTGGGTAGCGCAGCAGCTCCACAGAAGCGTAAAAAGCATCCATGTCGAGATGGGCGATGCGGCGGATGTTCGTCATAGCAGAAGAGTCGAACGAGCACTGTATCGCACTGGGACAAGCATGTGACTGCCCATAAGCTTTGAAGCAACTACGTATTTGCCACTATGAACTAACCCTGATGCCCTATTACGCAATGCCCACTAGATGTTTCCACACAAAAATCGTCGTCGTTGCTTCTTAAGATTCATAGCGTTTTTCTTCAATTCGCTAGATTCTTCAAGGAGACAACATGAGTAAACGCCGTCACTTCATCCATCGCATGCTGCTGGCAGCTGGCCTGCTGACAGGTTTGAGCCACAGCGTATTTGCCCAAACGCCGGCATGGCCGACTCAATCCGTCAAGATCGTCGTGCCCTACGCCGCTGGTGGCACCACCGATATCGCAGCCCGCATCTTGGCCAATGAGCTCAGCAAAAAATGGGGGCAGCCGGTGCTCGTGGACAACAAGCCTGGTGCGTCAACGCAAATCGGTACCGACCTTGTGGCCAAATCCAAAGATGGCCACACCCTGCTCATGACCGCATCGCCTTTTGCGGTGAACCCCACGCTCTATGCCAAGTTGCCCTACGACACCTACAAGGATTTCAAACCGGTCACACTCGTGGTGCGCAATGGCCTCTTCTTGGTCACCAGCAGCAAGCAGCCTTTTGCAAATGTGAAAGATTTGATCGAAGCGGGCAAAGGCGAAAAAACCGTGAGCATTGCCTCGCCCGCCAATGGCAGCATGGCGCATATGGTGGCGGAGTTGATCGCTGACATGCAGAAACTTAATTTGCTGCATGTGCCCTACCGCGGCACTCCGCCTGCGCTGGTGGATGTGATCGCGGGTCAAGTGCAGTTTATGTTTGACAACCCGAGCTCATCGCTGCCACTGATCAAAGACGGCAAGCTCAAGGCGCTGGCCTACACAGGTCCCAAACGCTCCAAAGCCATGCCCAATGTGCCCACAGTCGCTGAAACGATTCCGGGCTTTGAAGCGATCAACTGGTTTGGCATGCTCGCACCGAGTGCCATGGACGACAAGCTGCTTGACCGTATTGCACGCGATGCCAACGAGGTACTCAAGAGAAAAGAAGTGGTGGAGCGCTTCACGAGTGAGGGCGTGGAGATCGGTGGCATTCCACGCGAAGCCTTTGGTGCCTTTCTCGCGGTGGAAACGGTGCGGTGGGCCAAGATTGTGCGCTCGCGCAATGTGAAGCCGGACTGAATCTGGTTTGCTAACATTGGAGTCATGGCACTTTCACTCATTCGACACACCGACGGCAAACAACGTTGCTCTTGGTGCGGCCAAGGCGAGGCTTTTGCGGATTACATCCACTACCACGACCACGAATGGGGCATGCCGGTGGTGGATGAGCGTCGGCTGTTTGAAAAAATCACGCTGGAAGGCTTCCAAGCTGGCCTGTCTTGGATCACCATCCTGCGCAAACGTGATCGCTTCCGCGAGGTGTTCCAACAGTTTGATTTTGAGAAGGTGGCGCGGTTCACGGCGAAAGATGTGGATCGCCTGGTGCAAGACGCAGGTATCATCCGCCATCGCGGCAAGATTGAATCAGCGATCAACAACGCGTAGAAGGTCTGCGATTTGATCGACCAACAAGGCTCAGGCGCGCTCGCCCGCCTCGTGTGGACGCATGAGCCCAAGGCGAAACAACGCCCCAAGCGCATCACCCCGGAAGTGGCCATCACGCTCGGGCAAACCGAGCAATCTCAAGCACTCAGTCAAACCCTGCGCAAGATGGGTTTCAACTTCGTCGGCCCCACCACCATGTATGCCTTCATGCAGTCCATGGGCGTGGTCAATGACCATCTGGAGGGCTGCGCCCATCGCACCCAGGTGGACGCAGCGCGTGCGAAGCTGGTACGGCCAGTCTGATCGGTTCTTGAAGTGTTTTAGGCCGTTTGCCGGGGCCTCAAACCAATAAAGCATTGACCCGCTTGACGTAAGCCGCTGGATCGTCAGGCAAGCCACCTTCGGCCAGTAGAGCCTGATCAAATACGATGTGGGCGAGATCATTGAAATGTACGCCGTCTGCGCCTAGCCGTTTCACAAGGGCGTGCTCAACATTCACCTCCAACACGGGCTTGACTTCAGGTGCGCTTTGGCCAGCAGCTTTGAGCATGCGCGCCAGTTGCAGACTCACGCCGCCATCGTCTTTCACCACGAGGCAAGCGGGAGAATCGACGAGGCGAGTCGTCACCCGCACATCTTCTGCCTTGCCTTTCAAGGCTTCTTTGAGTTTGGCGATCAGTCCTTTGGACGATTCAGCCGCTTCTTCGGCTCTTTTCTTTTCTTCTTCGTCTTGCAGTTTGCCTAAATCCACCGCGCCTTTGGCCACGGATTGCATGGCTGTGCCATCGAATTCATGCAGGTGAGAGAGTGCCCACTCATCGACACGATCCGTCATGAGCAGCACTTCGATGCCTTTTTTCTTGAAAACCTCAAGTTGCGGGCTGCTCTTGGCAGCGGCGAGCGTGTCAGCGGTAATGTAGTAGATCGCCTCCTGGCCTTCTTTCATGCGGGCTTTGTAATCAGCCAAACTGACCGATACCGCATCCGATGTCGTTGAAGCAAAGCGCAGCAGCTTGGCGATGCGCTCGCGGTTGGCAAAATCTTCGCCCAAGCCTTCTTTGAGCACCGAGCCGAATTCAGCATAAAACTTGGTGAACTTGCCTTCTTTGGCTTTGTCAGCCTCATCGATGACATCTGTCACGTCTTTGCTGTCCGCAGGCACAGCATGGCTGTCGTTCTGAGCAGAATGCGAATCGTGCTTCGCTAAATCTTCAATCATCGCAAGCACACGCTTGGTATTGCCTTCGCGTATTGCGCGCGTATCGCGGCTCTCCTGTAGCAGCTCTCGGCTCACGTTCAGAGGCAAATCAGCAGAGTCCACCACGCCTTTGACGAAGCGCAGGTAAGTGGGCATCAGGCTCTCGGCATCGTCCATGATGAAGACGCGTTTCACATACAGCTTGATACCCGCTTTCTTCTCACGATTCCACAAGTCAAAAGGGGCTTTGGAAGGCAAGTACAACAGTTGCGTGTATTCCTGATTACCTTCCACCTTGTTGTGGCTGTATGAAAGTGGCGCTTCTTGATCGTAGGAAATATTTTTGTAGAACTCGTTGTATTGCTCAGGTGTGATGTCTTTCTTGCCACGCGTCCACAGCGCGGCTGCAGCGTTGACTTTCTCCCACTCACCCGTCTTGACCATGCCGCCGCCCTTGGTGCCTTTGCTCTGATCGGCAGGGTCCATGGCTTCACCTTCTTTCCACTCTTCCTTTTCCATCAAGATGGGCAGGCTAATGTGGTCTGAGTATTTGCTGATGATGTCTTTGAGTTTCCAAGCGTTGGCGTATTCGAGCGCATCGTCGCGCAGGTGCAGTGTGATGCTCGTGCCACGCTGGGGCTTGGTGATGGTTTCGATTTCAAACTCACCCGTGCCACCACTCGTCCAGCGCGCACCCTCTTCAGGCTTCAAACCTGCACGGCGCGTTTCAACCACCATTTTGTCGGCCACGATGAAGCCAGAATAAAAGCCCACGCCGAATTGTCCAATCAGCGAGCCTTCATCTTTGGCCTGCGACTTCTGTGCCTCAGCCAGCTTGCCCACGAATTCTTTGGTGCCGCTCTTGGCAATCGTGCCGAGGTTGTCCACCGCTTCTTGCTGGCTCATGCCGATGCCGTTGTCTGCAATCGTCAAGGTTTTTGCATCCTTGTCAAAGCTCACGCGCACTTCCAGATTCGGTGAGCCTTCAAACAATTCGGCTTTGTTCAGGGCTTCAAAACGAAGTTTGTCGCATGCGTCAGACGCATTGGAGATCAGCTCGCGAAGGAAGATTTCTTTGTTGGAATACAGGGAGTGCGTGACGAGGTGCAGCAGTTGGGCGACTTCGGCTTGGAAGGAAAGAGTTTGTTTGCTCATGGTCAATCGTGAAAGTTAAAACAAAAACGAGTGGGAAGTAAGGCTTGCTCGCGGGATTTCAAGGGGCAAACGGTGCTACATCTGTTCCCAAGGTAGGCCGGCAAAACGCCAGCCATTCTTGGTGGAACGGTGAAAGCCGTCGTCCAAATCGCCTTCAAAACCCTCGGTGATGTTGGTCACATCGGTGAAGCCAGCGGCATCGAGTGCCTTGGCGGCATCCACGGTGCGCTTGCCGCTGCGGCAGATCAGGTAGATGGCCCGGTCTTTGCGTCCAGCCTCGCGCTCCACGGAGGCCAAAAAGGCATCGGGCTGCGGCGTGAGCTCGGGGTATTCGTACCAAGCGATATTGACCACACCGGGCGGGCGGCCCACGTAGAGCGATTCGATTTCCATGCGCACGTCCAGAAACAGCGCATCGGGCTTGCGCTGGATTTCTTCCCATGCAGCGCGGGGCGGTAAATTTTTCATAACCCGTTATTGTCCCAGACTCTGGGCCTGCGCAACTGACCGTGGGAACTGACCGGGAATTTGCTCAGCGCACGCTGAAACTCAGCACGGCTGCCTCAGGTGCGGTGCGTTCGCAGCCCAGAGAAATCTCGCCCACGAGCACGCAATCCGTGCGGCGCAGCACGAGTGGCTCGCTTTGGCCACCCAAATACACCCACGTCCCGTAGCTGGACGCATCGGTCAGCACAAACTGGTTGCCCCGCACCTGCACGCTGGCATGCGTGCGCGAGACGCGCGGGTCGCTCACCTCCATCTCGCACGTGGCCGCGCGGCCCATTTGCAGGGATTTGATGGCGCTGCCCGATTGCGCCAGCTCCACCGTTTTGCCGCGAAAGCTCATTTGCAGCTTCTGAGTGCGCAGCGCCTCAGCGAAAGACACTCCCAGCATCGTCGCATCCGGGTCCACCGCTTCGCGCTTTTGCCAGTGGATGCGATACACCGTGGTGGTTTCTTCCTTGCCGCGTAGAAACATGGGCCCCAAGCTGCTGAGTTCACTGCGGCGGCTATCGGGCAGCGCATCATGCACGCGCTGGCTGGTGAGGATTTGCCGCGCACCGGCCAAATCTGCCAAGCGCGCCGCGCTGTTGACCGCATCGCCATAGCAATCGCCATTGATCTCCACCACCTCGCCTGATTCCATGCCGATTTGCAGCTCGATG
>JBJTSL010000292.1:0-2191 GCA_046076625.1 Allobrachymonas sp. | reverse complement strand
CACGGCCATCCAGTGTGGCCAAGCCCCACTCGGCGCTGCCGATGCGCTCTTTCAAAAAGTCTTCCACACCGGGGTTCAGCAAAACGATGGGCGGGTCTCCCGCGCTCGCCCCCTCGGCCACAATTGAGCTGGCAAACACGGGCGCCAAGCGCTGCATGTTTTGGTCGGTCTGCGCCGCCGAGCTGCCAGCGGCGCTGTAATCGAGCCAAGCGCTGATCAGCACCAACATCATCAGCGGCACCAAGAGCATCACCAGCAAGCGCGTGCGCAAACCGGCCATCAAGCTACGCGAGCTGTCTTCAAACGGGTGCGGATGCTTGGGCAGCAGGTCGCGCATGCTCATGGCAGCGCTTCCTCAAGGGGCGGGGGATTCACCGGCCCGCTCCAGCCGATACCCAAAGCCGCGAATCGAGCGCAGCGCCACGCCATGGGGTTCGAGCTTGCCGCGCAGCCGTGAGATATACACCTCCACCGCATTGGCCGTGATTTCCTTGTCCCAGCCGGTGAGCGCGGCCAAGATTTTTTCTTTGGCGGCGGGTTTGGGTGCTTGCAGCATCAGGTATTCCAAGACCGTCCATTCGCGCGGGCCCAGCTCAATCGGCACCACAGATGCTCCCTTTCCTGGATCGGCTTGCGCGTGGGCTTGGCGCATGGCCGTGTCCAGCGTGATCGGGCCAAAGCTGACCGAGCTGGAGGTGGCCGCCTGCGAGCGGCGCAGGAGTGCACGCAACCGAGCCAACAACTCTGACAGCTCGAAGGGCTTGACCATATAGTCGTCGGCACCATAGTCCAGCCCATGCACGCGGTCTTCCAGCGCATCGCGGGCCGTCAAAATCAGGATGGGTAGGGTATGGCCGCTTTTGCGCATGAGCTGGGTCAGCTCCAAGCCATCCATCTTGGGCAAACCGAGATCGATGATGGCCACATCAAAACCGTCTTGCTGCAAAGCCAGCAAGGCTCGCTCGCCCGAGCCCACCCAATCCACTGCATACCCCGCGCCAGAAAGCCCCAGCTTCACGCCGCTGGCCACCATCACATCATCTTCAACGAGAAGCAGGCGCATGGCAAGTGCTCAATGGGATTTGATCATCGTGCCGTAGGCTTGATCGGTCAGAATTTCCAGCAGCATCGCATGTGGCACACGCCCGTCCACAATATGCACCGTGTTCACACCGCTCTTGGCTGCATCAATCGCGCCGGCGATTTTGGGGATCATGCCGCCCGAAATGGTGCCGTCGTCAATCAGCTCATCAATTTGCCGTGCAGTCAATTCAGTGAGCAGCTTGCCTTCCTTGTTGAGTACACCGCTGATGTTGGTCAGCATCATGAGTTTTTCTGCCTGCAACACTGTCGCCAACTTGGCCGCCACCACATCCGCATTGATGTTGTAGCTCTCATTCTTCTCACCAAAGCCAATCGGACTCACCACAGGAATAAAAGCATCGTCTTGTAAAGCTTTCACCACGCTCGGGTCAATCGAGACAATCTCGCCCACTTGACCCACATCGTGCTCAATGCTCGGGTCTTTCAAATCGAGCATGCGCAATTGCTTGGCACGGATCAAACCACCGTCGCGCCCCGTGAGGCCGACAGCTTTGCCACCCGCCGCATTGATCAGCCCCACAATGTCTTGCTGCACTTCCCCCGCGAGCACCCACTCCACCACCTCCATCGTCTCCGCGTCCGTCACTCGCATGCCCTGGATGAATTTGCCTTCTTTGCCCAAGCGCTTCAGAGCCGTCTCAATCTGCGGCCCGCCGCCATGCACCACGACTGGGTTCATGCCCACGAGCTTCAAGAGCACCACGTCTTCCGCAAAGTCTTCCTGCAACTGCGGATCTGTCATCGCATTGCCGCCGTATTTAATGACAATCGTCTTGCCATGAAACTTGCGGATATAAGGCAGCGCCTGCGCCAATATTTCGGCTTTGTCGCGCGGGGCAATATGGGTGATGTCGGGGGTGGTCATGCTCGCCTCAAAATCAAAGATAGAAAAGATTGTAGATTCAAGCTCAGGCTTTGAAACGCTTGCGGATCAGCGCCAGCCCCAGCCAGAGTGCCAAAGCGCCGAAGACGAGCAAGATCGTCAGGTGTTTGACAGGCGATGCCGGCATCTGCCCCACAAACAGCGGGCGCACCAACTCTACGGCGGCTGTGAGCGGCAAAAAGTCTGTGATGGTTTGCAGCCAAG
>JBJTSL010000291.1:0-3742 GCA_046076625.1 Allobrachymonas sp. | reverse complement strand
GCACAGGTCATACACCGTGATGCCGCACACATACATGCGGACTTTGCCGTTTTCTAAGGGAACAAAATCCTCCACGCTACGCGAGAGCGTGTTGTAAATCTTCAATGCCATGGTGTCTGAATTTTTGGGGGTAGCGAGAGCGCAAGTCAGCGAGTCTAGCCGGTACAATTGAAGCAGTATATCGCCCAAATTCTGGGCGCGTCCATGAGAGAAACCATGCGGATATCTTTTCGTTTTGCCCCCTCGCTGATCTCCAGCATCGCCTTGGCTGTTGGCTTGCTGCTCAGTGGAGCAGTTTTTGCAGACTACGCGGAAGTTAGTCGACTGATGCGTGCCGGCCAATTAGCGGAGGCCACGGCCAAGGCCGACCAATTCCTCGCTGGCAAACCCAAAGACCCGCAAATGCGCTTTTTGAAAGGTGTGATTTTGACGGAGCAGGGCAAGCCGCAAGACGCGATCACCCAGCTCACCAAGCTGATTGAAGACTACCCCGAGCTGCCCGAGCCCTACAACAACCTCGCCGTGCTGCATGCTGGCCTAGGGCAGTTTGACAAAGCTCGCGCCGCGCTTGAAATGGCGATTCGCACCAACCCGAGCTACGCCACTGCGCATGAAAACCTGGGTGATGTGTATGCCAAATTGGCCAGCCAAGCCTACAGCAAGGCGCTGCAACTCGATGGCACGAACACCGGCGTGCAGCCCAAGCTCAGCTTGATCCGTGATTTGTTTGCACCCGGCGCCAAGGGCCAGCGCCCAGTGGCCAGCGCTGCTGCGGCACCTGCCGCCCCCGCAGCCGCGGCCAAGCCCCCAGTTGTGGCTGCTGCTCCCGCTGCACCGGCAGCACCCGCCGCTTCAGCTTCCAAGCCAGCCGCCGCCCCAGCCGCACCGGCTGTGCCTGCCGCCGCCGCTGAAGCCAACCCAGACGAGGTGCGCGCTGCCGTGCAAGCCTGGGCCAGCGCTTGGAGCTGCAAAGACATGGGCGCTTATCTGGGCGCGTATGGCAAGGATTTTGCCGCTCCCGGCGGTCGTAAAAACTGGGAAGAGGAGCGCAGAAAGCGCATCTTGGGCAAAACCAAGATCAGCGTTCAGCTCAGCAACCTCGACGTGAAAGTCACCGGCAATACCGCGCAGGCTCGCTTCAAGCAAGACTACGATGCCGACAGCCTGTCCATCAACAGCCGCAAGACGCTGGACTTGGTGCGCGAAGGCAACCGCTGGGTGATCGTGAGCGAATCCACCGGCTGATCCGCTTCCGGGGCGGAACTCTGGCCCGAGCACCGAGCTCTGCCCGCCAGCCGCCCAGTTTGTTATAGCTAGACCTTCGGCTCGTGTAGCCGCCTTCGTGGTGTTTCAACAGATTCGACGTTTTCCTTTGTTTGCTCTTGTGGTGTTGCTCATGCTGGCTGTGGGTAGCCTGCAAGTGCATGCACAAACCCCGAAGAAAAAGAAGAAAGTGCGCACGGCAGCCGCAGTCGCCACCGTGGCGGCGACTGGTGCAGGCCGCGCTGCTGCCACAGCCGAGCGCAGCAAAAAAGCTAAAAAAAGTGCAGCCACCTCGCCACAAGGCTTGCAAGCCGAGGCGAGATTGCTGCAGATTTACCAGCAAATCGGCAAAGGCCAGAGCCGCACCGCGCTGGCCGCCGCGGAAAGGCTCGTGGCCGATCACCCCAATTTCGCGCTGGCTCAGCTGGTGTATGGCGATTTGCTTTTGGCGCAAACCCAAGGAATCCGCGCCTTGGGCGATGTGCCCGAGGCCACGGTGCGCAGCGCGCCCGGCGTGCTCACCGATTTGCGAGAAGAATCACTCTTGCGCATCCGTGCGTTGCGTGAGCGGCCTGCGCCGGGGCTGATTCCCGCCAACTTTGTGCGCCTGTCTGCCCGCAACCGCCACGCCATCGCAGTGGATGCCAGCCGCGCCCGGCTGTATCTCTTTGAGAACACGCCACAGGGCCTTAAGCTCGTGGCGGATTACTACGCCTCCGTGGGCAAGCTGGGCATCGACAAAAACATCGAAGGCGATCTGAAAACCACACTGGGCATTTACTACGTCACCAACACGCTGGATCCGAACAGCCTGCAAGACCTGTATGGTGCGGGCGCACTGCCCATCAACTATCCCAACCCCTATGACCTGCGGCGCGGCAAAACCGGCAGCGGCATTTGGCTGCATGGCGTGCCGCAGGCACAGTTTGCCAGGGCACCCAAGGCCACCGATGGCTGTGTGGCGATTTCTAACCCTGACTTGCAGGACGTTCTGCGCCGCATCGAAATCCGCACCACGCCGGTGGTGATCTTGCCCAAGCTCGATTGGGTGAACCCCGCGCAAAGCCATGCCGACGTGGCCGCGTTTGACCGCGCTTTTGCCGCTTGGCGCAGCGCCAAGCAAGCGGGCGACTTGAATGCCACGATGGCGCTGTATGCGAACGATTTCAACAGCTACGGCAAAACGCTGGCCGATTGGCGCGGCATCATCAGCGCGGAAATCGCCAAGAAGCGCAGCTCAGAATTGAAAGATGTGGCTCTCCTGCATTGGGTGGAGAGCGCGCAAAGTGCTACCATGGTGGTCACATTCTCAGAAGTCCCCTCGGGCGCCGTTTCTGGCCCGACCAAACGGCAGTACTGGCTGCGTTCGCCAGCCACGAGCAATCAATGGAAAATGTTTTTTGAAGGAATCATCGGATGATTTTTAATCGTTTTCGCCGCTTAGCCGGCATATCTATTGCTTTGAGTGCTATTTTTCTTGTAGCGCCTGCTGCTCAGGCTCAATCCGCTGCCATGCCAAAAGTCAAACTCGTCACCTCCATGGGCGAGATCGTGGTCGAGTTGAATCCCGAAAAAGCTCCCAAATCGGTGGAAAACTTCCTTCAGTATGTGAAAGACAAACACTACGACGGCACGATCTTCCACCGCGTGATGGATGGCTTCATGATCCAAGGCGGCGGCTTCAATGCGGAAATGCAGCAAAAGCCGGTACGCGCACCCATCCCGCTTGAATCCAGCAACGGCCTGAAAAACGACCGAGGCACGATTGCCATGGCGCGCACCAACGTGCCCAACTCCGCCACCGCGCAGTTCTTCATCAATGTGGTCAACAACAACAGCCTGAACGCGCCCATGCCTGACGGCTATGGCTATGCGGTGTTTGGCAAGGTCGTCTCCGGCATGGAAACGGTGGACAAGATCCGCCAGGTTGCCACTGGCAACCGTGGCCCACATGGCAATGTGCCGCAAACCCCGATCACCATCACCTCTGCAACTTTGGAAAAATAAAAGGATTTTTGAAAATGGCCAACCCCCAAGTCCAACTCGACATCACCGGCTACGGCTCACTCACCATTGAGCTGGACGCCGACAAAGCGCCCAAATGCGCGGCCAACTTCCTCGCCTATGTGAACAAAGGTCATTACGACGGCACGATCTTCCATCGCGTGATCGATGGCTTCATGATCCAAGGCGGCGGCTTCGAGCCCGGCATGACGCAAAAAGCCGTGGACAAGCCAATCAACAACGAAGCTGACAACGGCCTCAAAAACAACAAATACACCTTGGCCATGGCCCGCACCAGCGACCCGCATTCCGCCACCGCGCAGTTCTTCATCAATGTGGCTGACAACGATTTCCTCAATTTCAAATCGCCCACCGCCTCGGGTTGGGGCTATGCGGTGTTTGGCAAAGTCGTCTCGGGAACCGAGATTGTGGACAAAATCCGTAGCGTCAAAACCGGCCGCAAAGGCTTTCATGA
>JBJTSL010000290.1:0-3277 GCA_046076625.1 Allobrachymonas sp. | reverse complement strand
GATCGACAACGCGCTGAGCTACTACCGTTCGACCTTCCTGCGCGAAGTACCCCGCCTGTATGCCGAACTCGAAGCGGCATTGCCCGGCCACGAACTGGGCACCTTCCTGCGCATGGGCAACTGGATTGGCGGCGACCGCGATGGCAACCCGAATGTGACTGCGGCGACGTTGGATCTGGCTTTGCGTCGCCAGAGCGAGACCGTGCTGCGCCACCATTTGCGCGAAGTGCACTTTTTGGGTGCAGAGCTGTCCACCTCACTCATGTTGGTCGGCGTCACGCCTGAGATGCAGGCCTTGGCCGACCGCAGCCCCGACGCCAGCGAACACCGCAAAGATGAGCCGTATCGCCGCGCCTTGATCGGTATGTATGCACGGCTGGCCGCCACCTTGCAGGAGCTCACGGGCACGGAAGCCGCTCGCCACGCTGCCGCACCACAAAACCCTTATGCACAAGCTGAGGAGTTTTTGGTTGACCTGCGGGTGATTGAAGCCTCCTTGCAAGCCACCAACGGTGCTCACCTTATTGGTATGCGCCTGTCCGCCTTGATTCGCGCCGTGCAGGTGTTTGGCTTTCACTTGGCCACTATTGATCTGCGCCAAAGTTCTGATAAGCACGAAGAAGTGGTGCGTGAGCTGTTGGCAGCCGCACGCATGGAACCCAATTATTCGTCATTGGACGAAGCTGCCAAACGAAGCTTGCTGCTCAAACTCCTGAACGACGCTCGCCCGCTGCGTTTGGTGGATGCAACCTACAGCGCTCATACGCAAGGCGAACTCGCCATTTTTGCAGCGGCCAAAACCGCGCGCAAACGCTATGGTCAGGCCGCGATCTTCCACTACATCATCAGTCACACCGAAAGCGTGAGTGATTTGCTGGAGGTGCTGCTGCTGCAAAAGGAAACTGGGCTGATGCAAGGCATCTTGTCAGAAGAGGCCACGACGCAGTTGATCGTTGTCCCGCTGTTTGAAACCATTGCCGACCTGCAAAGCGCCGCGCCCATCATGCGCGACTTTTATGCCCTGCCAGGTATCGCCAAAATGATTGCCCGCTCTGCACATGAAGGCGCACTGGTCGATTCACCCGAGCAAGACATCATGCTCGGTTACTCCGACAGCAATAAGGACGGTGGCATTTTCACCAGTAACTGGGAACTGTACCGCGCCGAGCTCGCTTTGGTGGACCTTTTCGACGAACTCAAAGCCTCACATGGTGTCACCTTGCGTATGTTCCATGGGCGAGGCGGCACAGTCGGACGCGGTGGCGGTCCGAGCTACGCAGCAATTCTGGCGCAACCCCCTGGCACAGTGCGTGGCCAAATTCGCGTCACTGAACAAGGCGAAGTGATTGCCTCCAAATACGCTAACCCCGACATTGGCCGGCGTAACCTCGAAACCTTGGTGGCCGCCACGCTCGAAGCCACGTTGCTCACCCCCACCAAATCGGCACCCGCAAGCTTCGTGGAGGCTGCGAATGCCTTGTCCACTCATTCCATGCGCTCGTATCGCAGCCTAGTCTATGACACACCCGGCTTTGCCGATTATTTCTTTGCGGCAACGCCCCTGCGCGAAATTGCCGGCTTGAACATTGGCTCGCGTCCTGCCTCGCGCAAACCATCTCAGCGCATAGAAGACCTGCGTGCGATTCCTTGGGGTTTCAGTTGGGGGCAATGCCGCGCCACCCTGCCCGGCTGGTATGGCTTTGGTGCAGCCGTCGAACATTTTTTGAACGAAAAGGGCTCGGAGCCGGCATTGAATAAGCGCAGATTGCTACAAAAAATGTACCGCGATTGGCCGTTTTTCCGCACCCTGCTCTCGAACATTGACATGGTACTGGCCAAGAGCGACCTGTCCTTAGCCGCCCGGTATGCCGAATTGGTTCCCAATAGCAGGTTGCGCAAAAAGATTTTGGCTGAGATTGAAGCAGAATGGCAGCGCACGGCGCGCGCCTTGCAGCTCATTACTGGAGAGCCCAAGCGTCTGGCCAGCAATGCGGCGCTCGCCCGCAGTATCCAGCACCGTTTTCCGTACATTGACCCACTGCATCACCTACAGGTTGAATTGATTCGGCGTTTCCGCGCTGGCAAAAAGAGCGAGGATTTGGACGAAAAAGTGCAACGCGGCATCCACATCAGCATTAACGGCATCGCAGCGGGCTTGCGCAACACCGGCTAGAATTTATTGCAGGGAGTTTTCTTGACTGTGAATGCTATGATATTGATAGCACGTTACGCCGTATCTATGCCGGCAAAAGGCTGTTTTTAGCTTGAATTCACCTCCTTACACGGTTTTGGAGCGAGGCTGGCTCTCCAGCAACTCGATTGTGTTTGCAACCGGTCAGAGCACCGCCGTGGTGGACACGGGCTACTGCACACATTCCTCCCAAACTGCTGGGCTGATCCACGCTGCGCTCCATGAGCGGCCACTGGATCGCATCATCAATACTCATTTGCACAGCGACCATTGTGGTGGCAATGCTTTGCTTCAAGCGCACTACCCCCACTGCCAAACTTTTATTCCGCCGGGCAGTGCGCATGCTGTGGCTGCCTGGGACGAAGAGCAACTCTCCTATGCGCCCACCGGCCAGTCCTGCCCACGTTTTGAATTTCAGCATCTGCTGCACACAGACCAAAGCATCGAATTGGGTACACAAGCGTGGGAGATTCATAGCGCTCCGGGGCACGATCCACACTCCGTCGTTTTGTTCGAGCCACAAACGCGCACCCTGATTTCAGCCGATGCACTTTGGGAAAACGGTTTCGGTGTTGTTTTTCAGGAACTCGAAGGCGTGAAAGCCTTTGATGAGGTGTCTGCTACTCTCGATTTGATCGAGCGACTGTCACCCCGAGTCGTGATTCCTGGCCACGGCGCAGTCTTCACCGATGTCACTGTGGCACTTTCCCGTGCGCGCACTCGCTTGGCCAAATTCGCGAGTGATCCGATTCGCCATGCGCACTATGGCGCGAAAGTGCTGCTGAAATACAAATTGCTCGAATGGCAACAATGCTCGCGCATCCAGCTTGACCAATGGACGCGACAAACGCTGTATTTCAGTATCTTGCATCACCGCTTTTTCAGCGACCAGTCCAAGGAATCATGGGTTGAATGTTTGCTGGCTGATTTGCAGCGCTCGCAGGCTTTGCACCTCGTGGATGACATGATCTTCAATCGCGACTGAAGCACTTTGCGCTTGTCAGCACTATTTTTGGTCAGACAAAGGAAAACGCCCAATCTTTCGACTGGGCGTTTTCAGCATAAGAGCCTGACAATGTCCTACTT
>JBJTSL010000289.1:0-2601 GCA_046076625.1 Allobrachymonas sp. | reverse complement strand
ACCGCCGTGGTGTGCGGCCTGTGCAAACCTGAAGATGAAGACTACCGAGCGCAGCTACAGCAGCACTTGGCTGAAGCGGGGCTGCAAGAGCGCGTCGTCTGGTTGGGCATGGTGCCGGTGGAAGACGTGCCGCTGTGGTATCAAAGAGTGAGTATCACGGTGGCCTGCCCACTCAATGAAGGCTATGGCCTCACGGTGATCGAAGGTATGGCCTGCGGCAGCGCCGCTGTGGCCAGCCGCACAGGCGGGTTTGCAGAAATGATCGTGGAAGGCGACACGGGGCATCTGGTGCCCACTGATGATGCGCCCGCCTTGGCTGAGGCCTTGGCCAAAATCATGCGCGATACCGCCCTCATGCAGCGGATGGGCTCGAGTTCGCGCGAGCGCGTAGAGGCGGTGTTTTCGATCCAAGCAGAGGCCGCCCACATCCAAGAGGTGTACCAACTGGCTTGGCAAAAAGATTTGAAGGTTTAACTCGTCAAGAAATCAGCCACCAGATCTGCCAATCGCTGCGGTTGGTCATGGTGCAGCATATGGCCTGCGTCTTGAATCACCTCGATGCGCACATCCGGCACAGCTTGGAGGCGCTCATGGTACTGCGCCAAGGTGTAGCGCCCTTTGTACCAGCCGCTCATCGAATCGTCGCTGGCTTCCACGGCCAAGAGCGGCATGGAGATGCGCTCATACAACGCCATTTGCTCTTCTAGGCGAAACAGTTGTGCATTGACGATTTTGTGCGCTGGGTCGCCGAGGATCTCATACTCGCCCTGCGCATTGCGGGCACTCCAGTGCTGCGCAAGCCAGTTGGCCTTCTCATCGGACAGGCGTGGGTTGGTTTTGCGCAAGCGCTGCGCCACGCCCTTCAACTCGGGATATGCGCGCATGGCCAGCTCACCTTTGTGAAGGCTTTTGAGCTGGTCCATCCATTGCGCATACCGATTGGGCGCTTGAGCGGGCCGAGTTTCCGGCATGCCAAAGCCTTCCAAATTGATGAGTTTGCGGATGCGCTCGGGCCGTACGCCCGCATAACTCATCACCACATTACCCCCTAAACTGTGGCCAAGCAGATCCACGGACGCATCTGGCGAGATCGCTTCCAACAGGAAATCCAGATCCGCCATGTAGTCGGGGATCCAATAATTGTCGGTGTCCTCACCTTGGCAATTTCCCGCCATATTGTTCACATGATGCGTGCGCCCATAACCGCGCCAATCGGGCGCAATGATGTGACGCCCAGAAAAATGAGTACTTTCTAATGCATCTACGACAAACTGGAACGATGCACCCACATCCATCCAGCCATGCACCATCACCACCGTGGGTTGCCCCGCAATCGGCTGCCCCCACTCCAGTAGGTGGTATTGGTGGGTGCGGATACGTTGTAATCGGGATTGACTGATTCGGCTGGGCTGGTACATCGGCCCATCTTAGTGGAATAATGAATCGCTTGACTTCAAGCTCCGTCATGCCTGCGACAAAACGCCCCCCATCGCAAGACTTCTACGCTGCCATCCATCGGCAGTTCCGCTGGCGTGTCCCCAGGTATTTCAACATGGCAGAGGTTTGTGCGCGGCGCTGGGCAGGTAACCCAGATACTATGAAAAACATAGCAATCTGCGCACATTCTATGCCGGCCAAGGGCATGAATCGCTCACAATTCTTGACTTATGAGCAACTCAATGAGCAGGCTTGCCAACTCAGCCATGTGCTGCAGCGTTTGGGCGTGAAGTCAGGTGACAGGGTGGCCATCGTCCTGCCGCAGCGCTTTGAAACCGCCGTGTCGTACATGGCCGTGTTGCAAATGGGCGCGGTGGCCGTACCGCTGTCGATGCTGTTTGGCCCAGAGGCTTTGCAATACCGGTTGCAGGACTCTGGCAGCGTGGTGGCGCTGGTGGACGAATCCACCGCAAGCGGTGTGCTCGCTGCGCGCAGCCAATGCCCTGCCCTGCGCAACATTATTGGCATTGGTGATGCAGCTGAGCCATGCGATGTGGATTACGCGCTTCAATCCCTGATGATGCCGGGCAGCTTCCCCATGGTCAAAACTCTGGCCGACGATGCCGCCGTGTTGATCTACACCAGCGGTACCACCGGCCCGCCCAAAGGTGCGCTGATTCCGCATCGCGCCCTGCTGGGCAACCTCACGGGCTTCGTGGCCAGCCAAAACTGGTTTGGCTTTGACGCACAGCGCAATACAGGCTCGGAGGCAGTGTTTTGGAGTCCGGCAGATTGGGCTTGGACAGGTGGCCTGATGGATGCGCTCTTGCCCACACTGTATTTCGGACGCGAGATCGTTGCCTTCAATGGCCGCTTCTCGCCTGAGATGGCATTTGATGTTTTGCAAACCCAGCGTGTGACCCACACGTTTTTGTTTCCCACGGCGCTCAAGGCCATGATGAAGGCCTATCCCACGCCGAAAAAGCAATTCAAATTCAAGCTGCATGGCCTCATGAGTGCGGGCGAGGCAGTGGGCGATACGGTGTACAACTGGTGTGCCGATCAACTGGGTATTGCGCCCAATGAAATGTTTGGCCAAACCGAGATCAACTACATCGTAGGCAATTGCAATCGCTTTTGGCCGAGCAAGCCCGGCAGCATGGG
>JBJTSL010000288.1:0-4354 GCA_046076625.1 Allobrachymonas sp. | reverse complement strand
AGGCATCCGCCCCGCCCCCGGCTACCCCGCCTGCCCCGATCACTCGCCCAAACGCGATATGTTCCGCGTCTTGCAATGCGAAGACATTGGCATGGGCTTAACCGAAAGCCTCGCCATGACACCAGCCGCCAGCGTGAGTGGCTTCATGCTCTCGCACCCGCAAGCGCAATACTTCAACGTCGGCAAAATCGGCGAAGACCAGCTGAAGGATTTGGCGGCGCGGCGTGGCGAGACGGAAGAACAACTGCAGAGATTGCTGGCACCGAATTTGTAGGTGACGCGTTTAGATACTACGCATAAAGCCTGCAAAGAACGAAGCAAGAGCCTTGGTATCGCTCAGCGGAAAGATACCGGCAATGTATTGATCGGGGCGCACGATGACGACGCAGCCGCTCTCGCGGTTGATGTGGCGCATGGCATAGATGTTGGACGCTTCGCTCTGCACCACGCAAAAGGCTTTTTCGTAATCGCGCAAACCCAGTTTGCCTTTGGAGGGGAACAGCAACTCGGGCAGCGCGGTGATGGCCAATGTGTGATGGCTTTGCTGGAGCACGGCGCGCACATCGAAGACGGCATCCACGTCAGCGCCCGCAGGTGTGTAGCGCTTGATGGGCGAGTCTTGAGAGTGCAGCATGTGGTTGCACCATTGGCCCAGCGGTGACTGAGCGCTGGCATCATCACCAGCGCCGGCAAAAGCGATCAAGCGCCAGCGGGCGTCGGCGGCAAGCGCTTCGCCGAGTTGCACAGGCTTACCATCGCCGATGCGCAGCACGGGTGCGGAATGAAAGCGCGTGCCGATCAAAAGACCTGCGGCCAAGGGCTGATGCGTGGCGGAGCCGATCAGAAAGCCACCGGGATAGCGCGTGGCGGTACCGGCGGTGTAGCGGCCATGCTGCCGAAACATTGCTGCACTTTGGCGGGCTCTACTGCATCTTGGGCATCGGGGTTGGCCGCGCTTTTCAACGGCGCGCTGAGCATCTTGGCCCACTCGCGGTCAAAATCGATCAGCTCTTTGGCCACGGCTTGGCGCTCGGCGGAATAGGTGTGCAGCAGACTTGCGGGGCTGCGGCCTTGCAGCACGGAGACCAGCTTCCAGCCGAGGTTGAAGGCATCTTGCATCGAGACATTCATGCCCTGGCCGGCTTTGGGGCTGTGGGTGTGACAGGCATCGCCCGCAATGAAGATCCGCGGCAGCCGCGTGGCCACTTCCTCACTGCGCAGATCGTCAAACCGTTCCGTGAGGCGCTGGCCAATTTCATAGACGGACCACCAAGCCACTTGTTTCACATCGAGCACATAGGGTCGCATGATGCGCTGCGCGGCCGCAATCAATTGCTCAATTGTGATGTTGCGGCTGGAGACGCGCTCATGGGGGTTCAATTTATCGAGCTCCACATACAAGCGCACCAGATAGCCGCCCTCGCTTGGAATGATCACGATCGAGCCTTCGCCCGCTGACTGAATAAGGGATTTGAAACGGATATCGGGGAAATCTGTGACGACCAAAATATCCATCACGCCCCAAGCATGGTTGGCAGAATCGCCCTGCAGCGCCAGGCCAATCGATTGGCGCACCGCGCTCCTAGCGCCATCGCAGCCCACCACATAACGGGCGCGAATGGTTTCGAGGGTGCCTTTGCCTTCTTCGTCCTGCCGCTCAAACCGCGCGGTGACGGGATAGTCAGCCGCATCATCCGCTGCGCGCGCCAAGCCACTCAATCGGCGGTGGTAATGCGGCACAAGACGCGAAGGCGAGCGCTGCATGATCTCCAAATAAAAATCATGCACGCGGGCTTGGTTGAGAATGACGTGCGGCATGTGCGAGAGCCCCTCCTCCACATCGGGCACGCGCCCGCTGCGAGCAATATGGCTGCGGTTGGCCTCGCTGGGTTTCCAAAACGTGGTTTCGTTGACCCAATAGGCTTCGTGCATCACTTTGTGCGCAAAGCCAAAGGCTTCAAACATCTCCATCGTGCGGCAGGCGATGCCATCGGCTTGGCCCAGCTGCAAAGGCCCCGGTTTTTGCTCCACGATGACGGTGCGAATCTCGGGAAACGCAGCCAACTGCGCCGCTAGCGTGAGGCCGGCTGGGCCGCAGCCGACGATCAAGACGTCGGCCTCAGGAGGCAGTTCATTGACCTGCGTTGATACTGAATCGCGGCGCGCTGGCTCGTAAAGTGTGGGATCGCCTGCGCGAAATCCATTCAAATGGAACTGCATGTGTCGTCTTCCTCTCACTAGAGCGAGGCTCGGGTTGGGTCTTGGTTGACTATCTCACAAGTTCAGAGGTGTTCGCTTGCAAGGAATGCACACCTGACATAACAGACACGGCACAATGTGCGCATGACGCGACTTTTGAAACTGATGTTGAGCGCTCTGCTCGCGCTGATCTTGCTGTTGGCCGTCGTCGTGGCTGCGTTGGCTTGGTGGTTGTCGGGCGACGGACCGCGCCAGCAGGTGCAGGCGATGGCCTCGGAGAAGCTGGGCGTGCCGGTGACGCTGGGTGCGCTGTCGCTGGATGTGTTTCCTTGGCCTTCGCTGTCGGTCAGCGACGTGAAAATTGCCACGCAAGCGCCGCTTTCAGCGCAGCGCATGGAGTTGCGGCCGGCTTGGCGCAAGTTGATCGGGCTGGGCGGTGCGCCGCGCGAGCTGGAGATTTCTTCTTTGCATTTGCGTGGCCTGCGTTTGCCGCAAAAGGGTTTGGATCAGATGGCTGAAGCGCTATCAAAAGCAGAGCGTCCTGCGCAGAATTCGCGCCGGCAAGCAGCTCAAAATGCTTCAAAAAACGAGAATCAAACAACCGCTGACCCTGCTGTGACGCTGGGCTTGCTGGCGATTCCGCAGAACACTCGGCTAGAAGATGTGGTGTGGCAGTCTGCGGCTGGCGAACCGCTGGCACTCTCGGGTGATGTGAGCTTGAACGGCGCGCGTGATCAGTTGGAGATGAACCTGCAATTGGCTGGCGGTTCGGTGCGCGGCCCGCTGCGGCTCAGCTCCAAAGATGGCAAATCCAATTGGCACCTGCGCGGCGAATTGGCGACCATCAACCTTGATCTGGCCCAACTGCCCGGCACACGCCAGCGCTTGGCTGGGCGCTTGAACGGCACGACCACGTTGGATGGATCCGCCGCGCAACTGGCAAGCATAGGTACAGCGCTGCAAACCAGCACTGCATTCAACGTGAGCGGCGCGGTGATTAAGGGCGTAGATTTGACCAAAGCGGTTCGCTCGTTGGGTTTGTCACGTAGCGGAGAAACCGCGCTGCAACAACTCAGCGGTCACGTGGCCACGCGTGGCACGGGTGCGCCGATGCAGATCATGCTGTCTGATTTGCAAGCCAGCTCCAGCTTGCTCAAAGCCAGCGGAGCAGTGAGTGTGGGCGCAGCAGCCAGCCCCGGTGCACCGCGTGCTCTGAATGGCAAAGTGACGGTGGACTTGACGGGGGGCGACAGCAAGCTTGGCCAAGTGGTGGACAAGACCGTGGGCCAGCTTGTGGGCATTCCGTTGGAAATCAGTGGCACGACCGCCGCTCCGCAGGTTCAGCCCACGCGTGGCGCCATGATCGGCGGCGCAATTGGCTCTGTGGTCGCTCCTGTGATCGGCACGGGAGCGGGTGCGAAGATGGGAGACAGAGTGGGCGAGAAGCTCGCGCGCTGGAAGGATAAGTTATTTGGGAAGTGATTTCTGAGTGACTTGAGGCTGTGGCCGGCATGGAATGTGCGCTATATGCTATTAAAGTAATAGTGTTTTTTGCAAATCTCGCTTCGAATACAGCCGCTGCGCGGCGACGGCCAGAATCAACCTATCAATGGCCTCAAACCTGGTTGACCTTTCTTTCACGCTGCTCAAGCACGCTAAGAAACGCCACCAGGCATCATCGCGGACGCATCCACACAATACAGCGCTCCGCATCCAGCCCCGGCACGGCGAGTTGTTCCACGTGAAACACGCTCACGTCTGCCGGCACCGCGGCGATCTCTTCCTCTGGCTGCTTGCCCTTGAGCGCCATCCATACACCCTGCGGCTTGAGATGTGAGCGCGTGAGTTGCACGAAATCCAGCAGCGAGGCAAATGCCCGGCTGGTGATCACATCAAAGGGCGCCGTCTGCATCTGCTCGACTCGGCTGTGCACGCCGCGCAAATTCTTCAAGCTTAGCTCACCCGCGACTTGCTGCACAAATGCCGCTTTTTTGCCGACCGTGTCGACGCAAGTGACTTGTATTTGCGGCAGCATGATGGCCAGCACCACACCCGGCAACCCGCCGCCCGAGCCCACATCGAGCATGCTTGCCTTCTCGAGCCCGGCATTTTTCAGAAAACCAAGCAAATGCGGCGCTGCAGCCAAAGAGTCGAT
>JBJTSL010000287.1:0-3976 GCA_046076625.1 Allobrachymonas sp. | reverse complement strand
GCAGACGCACCGCTGTGTGGAAAGCAGCCTTGTGGGGCGGCATTGCGGGCACTTTGCCCGATTTAGATGTTTTCTACAGTTTTGGCAATGCTGTGAAAGACATGACCTACCACCGCTCAGCCACGCACAGTTTGATTGTGCTCACGCTTGTTGCGCCATTTCTTGCGGCGGTGCCTGCGTGGCTGCACAAAGAGCGCACGCTGTTCAAATCTTGGCTGCTGGCGATGTGGCTCGCTTTGATCACGCATCCTTTGTTGGATACCTTCACGATTTATGGCACGCAACTTTTGTGGCCGCTGACCGAGCATCCGTTCGGCATCGGCAGCATGTTCATCATTGATCCCTTGTATACGCTGCCGCTGCTGATGGGCGTGATTGTGGCGCTGTCTCGCAGGCAATTTGTGGGGCTGCGCTGGAATACGGTGGCTTTGGGTTTGTCTTGCGTGTATCTGGCTTGGAGTGTGGTGGCGCAAAAGCAGGTGGAGCGCATCGCGCAAGCGCAGTTGGGTGAAAGTGCCAAATTCTTTGTGACGCCCACGCCGCTCAACACGGTGGCATGGCGTATTGTGATGATGGAGGAAAAAAGCTATTCCGAAGGCTTTTATTCTTTCTTGGACTCAGACCAAACGATTGTGTTTGACCGCTTCGCCCATCAACCCGCCTTGATCAACGAGCTGAAAGACAACTGGGCCGCGCAGCGCATGGCTTGGTTCACCGGCGGTTTCTACAGCTTGCGCGAAGTGGGCGGGCAAGCCGTGCTCGCCGACCTGCGCATGGGCCAAGAGCCCGGCTACGTGTTTCAATTCATTCTTGCTAAACGCGAGGGTAGCCTATGGAAAGCGATTGACCCTCAACCTGTGGGCAACCGCGGCGACGCAGCTAAAGCCTTGCCTTGGCTCTGGGCGCGCATCAAAGGGCAAGAGACACCGCCGCCGCGCTGATTGGATCTAATGTTTAGCGCACATCTTTGGCGCAGCGAAAGCCGATATAGACGGCAGACATGCCCTCGGGCTTGCTTTGTGCATGCGCATCGAGCATGCTGGCTGCGCCATACCACCACGAGCCGCCGCGTGTGCGTTTCTCAGTGCCTGAGCCACTGTTGACCCATTCCCAAGCATTGCCACCCATATCGTAGAGGCCGTTGACGCCACGCTGGGTAGTGGCCACCTCTGCATGGCCTTTGCCGCGTGAGGTGACTGCATGCGAAACGGTTTTGATGCTGCCGCAATCGCCGAGGCAGTTTGCGCCTTGCGGGCTGTCGCCGGTGGGGTAACGGTAGGTGCGGCCCGTGATGAAGCCGTCGGTGGGCTGTGCGAGGCGCTCAGTGTAGGCGGCTTCGCCCCATTCTGCATCGGTAGGCAAGCGCTTGCCAGCCCATGCGCAGTAGGCGGCTGCCTCAAGGTAGTTCACGTGCACGGCTGGCTCG
Organism: Allobrachymonas sp.; assembly: GCA_046076625.1. Classification (GTDB taxonomy): domain Bacteria; phylum Pseudomonadota; class Gammaproteobacteria; order Burkholderiales; family Burkholderiaceae_C; genus JANMDU01. The sequence goes on along the minus strand of JBJTSL010000287.1, from coordinate 2,550 downwards.
TTGCGGCTTGCTGCTTGGCCAAACGGCGTGCGAAAGTTCCAGCCCTTGCGCTGCCCCCAGCCGGCTTCATAGGTGTTGCCGCCGCTTCGCTCGGCAGCCGTCACGGTTTGCGTGGCATGCGCAAAGCGCTGAAACTCAGCCACCGTGACTTCGGTGACATCAATCTCAAAGCGCCCGATACGCTGCACGAGCGTGCTCTGCGCGAGCGCATGCAGGCTGAAAGCGCTGGAGAGACCAGCAAGAATGAGTTTGAGAGGGTACTTCATGGCAAAACCGCTGAAATGCTTGAGCAGACGAGTATCCCGTTTCTTGAACAACAGGTGGCTGCGAATGGAATCCTGCATGCGCGCAGGCTTTTGGCACAATGAGTGGGTCATACTCACTTCTTCAGCCATGCAACCTTTCCACCTCGCGTTCCCCGTCACCGATCTTCAAAAAGCCCGCGCCTTTTATGGCGATTTGCTGGGCTGCCCCGAGGGGCGCAGCAGCTCGGAATGGGTCGATTTCAATTTTCATGGCCACCAAATCGTGGCGCATCTGTGCCCGACGATGAACACCGATACCGCGAAAAGCGAAGTCGATGGCCACGGCGTGCCGGTGCGGCATTTCGGCTTGGTGATGAAACTGCCTGAATGGGAAGCGCTGGCGGCCAAGCTCAAATCCATTGGCACGAAATTCATCATCGAGCCTTATATTCGCTTCAAAGGCGAGCCGGGCGAGCAGGCCACGATGTTCTTCCTCGACCCGTTTGGCAATGCGATTGAGTTTAAAGCGTTCAAGAGCATGGAGTCGCTGTTTGCGAAGTGAATTTGAAGCGTTTTTGGCAGTCCGACGGCATGGAATCTACGTGGAGTGCTATTAAATCAAGAGTAAATGACATGACCCTGGCCATCAATTTTGACGATATTGGACAAGCCGCTGCTCGCATTAAAGGCGTGGCGAATCGTACGCCTGTGATGACTTCGCGCACGGCTCATGAGATGGCAGGCGCAGAGCTGTTCTTCAAATGCGAAAACTTCCAGCGCATGGGGGCTTTTAAGTTTCGCGGGGCTTATAACGCGCTGGCGCAGTTCACTCCTGAGCAGCGAAAAGCGGGTGTGTGTGCGTTCAGCTCGGGCAATCATGCGCAGGGGATTGCCTTGTCTGCCAAGCTGTTGGGCATGCCTGCGGCGATTGTGATGCCGCTCGATTCTCCAGCAGTCAAGATGGCGGCCACGCTCGGCTACGGGGCGCAAGTGATCACCTATGACCGCTACACCGAAGACCGCGAAGCAATTGGCAAGAAACTCTCGCAAGAGCGCGGCATGACGCTGATTCCGCCCTACGACCATGCGCATGTGATGGCTGGGCAGGGCACGGCGGCTTTAGAGCTGCTGGAAGAAGTGGGGCAGCTAGACACTTTGTTGGTGTGCTTAGGCGGTGGCGGCTTGATTTCAGGCTGTGCGGTGGCGGCGAAGCATCTGAATCCGAAGATTCGCGTGATTGGCGTGGAGCCGGAGGCAGGCAATGATGCACAACAGAGCAAGCGCAGCGGCAAGATCGTGAAGATTGATACGCCGAAAACCATTGCCGATGGGGCGCAGACGCAGTTTGTCGGGCAACTCACATTTCCAGTGATTCAGGCCTTGGTGGACGATATCGTGACGGTGAGCGACGCGCAACTGATCGAAGCCATGCGCTTTGCGGCGAGCCGCATGAAGATGGTGATCGAGCCCACGGGCGGTTTGGCCATGGCAGCCGCGATGCAAGGCGCGGTGGATGTGAAAGGCCAGCGCGTGGGCATCATCATCTCGGGTGGCAACGTGGACATTGCTCAATTCGCCAAATACCTCGCTTGATGTGAGCGCCCAGCCTACCGTCCTGATCTTGGCTAGCGGGCGCGGCGAGCGCTTCATCGCCTCAGGCGGGCATGGCAGCAAACTGGATGCGCTGTTGAATGGCAAGACAGTGTTGGAATGGACGCTAGAGGCCGTGAAAGCTGCCGGCTTGCCTTGGCATGTGGAAGCTGCCGGGCATCCGGGCATGGGCGACAGCATTGCGGCAGCGGTGCGCGCTACTTCTACTTCCAAGGGCTGGCTGATCTTGCCAGCAGATTTGCCTTTGGTTTCTCCGCAGACGATTTGTGCAGTGGCTAACGCACTCGCTCAGGGCGCGCAGGCGGCGTATCCGGAGCATGCTGGTGAACGTGGCCACCCGGTGGGCTTTGCAGCTTGGGCTGGCCTGCCATTGCTGAGCTTGAGCGGAAATCTGGGTGCAGCCGGCATACTATCTGCGCTCAATGCTACAAAAATAGTAGTAAATGACCTCGGCTGCGTGCGCGATGTGGACAGGCTAGAGGATTTAAGTGAGATGCAGCGGCTGCTGAGCTTGCGGAATGTATAGCTTTGCACGGGAATTGCTCACCATATCGTCAGCCGCTCAAACCACAAATTACCCCAGCAACGCAGCCGCGCAAAGCCGCTCATTGCATACAATCTCAGTCTTACCTCCTGCAACAACCCCCATGTCTCAATACGTTTACACCATGAATCGGGTGGGCAAGATCGTGCC
>JBJTSL010000286.1:0-9255 GCA_046076625.1 Allobrachymonas sp. | reverse complement strand
CATCCACACATGGTCGGTGATGGTGTCCATGAGCACTTGCAGGCGAAGCAACTGCTCGGCATCCACCTGGGCATGCGCGCTCGACTGGGTTTTTGCTTCGGGCCAGCTTTGCACAATGCCCTCATAACCCTTAGCCACGCCTTGTGCGTCCAGCACGAGCTGCGCACGCTCGCGCACCGGCAAATGGCCGGTCTTGGAAAGCATCACCGAATCAAAATCGCTCACGCCACCGCTGTAGAGCGCGGCCATGAACTGACCATGGCGCACAGGCTGCGCGTAGCAGCGCATGTGGGTGGGCCGCGCATGCAGCATCTCTTGCACACTCTCAAAGCCCAGCAAACTGGCCAAGGCTGGATTCACGCTCAGCAAGCGGCCATCGAGCGCGGCACGGTAAGCGCCCACGGGCATCTGGTCAAAGAAGAAGGATGGTGTTGCGTCCATCAGGGTCTAGGTTTGGTGCGTCTGGCGAGCCACGCAGCCCTGTATTTTGAGGTATTTTGAGCAATTCGCCGGCATAAAATCTGCTCAGAATGCTATTGATTGAGGAGTGATTGTGGGTGATCACTGCGCAGCACTTTCTTTGCCCAAGTGGTCAACTGCCCCGCGTGAGACGCCAAAACTTCTCGCTTCACGCTCAATATTTGGCTCGGATGCATGGAAAAGGACCGCAGCCCCAAGCCCAGCAGCAGGCGGGTCATGCCCACATCACCAGCCATCTCGCCGCACACACTCACGCTCTTGCCCGCCTCATTGCATTGGCGGATCGTTGTGGCAATCAAATGCAGCACGGCGGGGTGCAGCGGGTCGTACAAATGCGCCACCGATTCATCGGCGCGATCAATCGCCAGCGTATATTGGATCAAGTCATTCGTGCCCAATGAGAGAAAATCAAAATGCTTGAGGAAGATGGGCAGCGCCAGCGCCGCTGCTGGAATTTCAATCATGGCGCCAAGTTGCACTGGACCATGCGCCACACCGCGCTGATCAAGTTCTGCGCGTGCCAGCTCAATTTGCTTGAGGCTGAGCTCAATTTCACTGACTGCGCACAGCATCGGAATCAGCAAATGAATTTGCCCATGCACGGCAGCCCGCAAGATAGCGCGCAATTGCGTACGAAACATTTCTGGCTCGGCCAAACACCAGCGAATCGCGCGCAAGCCAAGCGCTGGGTTCAAATGCGCATCATCATGCGTTGAGCTGCGCGCATCCAGCGGCTTGTCTGCCCCCACATCCACGGTGCGAATCGTCACTGGCAGGCCTTGCATGCCCTTGACGGCTGCGCTGTAGGCTTCGTACTGCTCGTCTTCCGAGGGCAACTTGCCGCCCCGACCCATGAACAAAAATTCGCTGCGAAACAGGCCCACGCCCACCGCACCCGCAGCAATCGCTGCCTCCGCATCTTCGGGCCGCTCGATATTGGCCAACAGATCCACTTGTTGTCCGTCTTTGGTGATGGTGACCGTATTCTTGATGCGTTGAAGCTGCTCACGTTCGAGCAGCGCAATCTGTTGGCGGTCTCGGTATTGCGTGAGGATGGCAGGCGAGGGATCGACCACGATCACGCCCGCATCGCCATCGATGATGATCCAATCGTCTTGCGCAATCAGGGTGCTGGCCGTGCGCGCGCCCACCACCGCTGGAATATCCATGCTGCGCGCCACAATCGCAGTATGCGAAGTTTTGCCTCCCACATCGGTCACGAAGCCTGCAAACACCGAATCTTTGAATTGCAGCATGTCAGCGGGCGACAAGTCGTGCGCCACCAAGATCAAACCGGCATCAGCAGTCGGTGCAGCATGCGGCAGCTCAGAGGGTTTGCCTTGAAGCGCCTTCAGAACCCGCTCCACCACCTGCTCCAAATCACCTTTGCGTTCGCGCAGGTACTCGTCTTCCATCTCGTCAAATTGGCGCGCCAGCACCTCCATTTGCGAGACCAGTGCCCATTCGGCGTTGTAATGCCGATCCGTGATCCATTGCATCACGCCGTCTTGCAGCACTTGGTCTTGCAAGAGCATCATGTGTACATCAATCAAAGCGGCAATCTCGGAGGGCGTGTCTTTGGCCTCGCGCATCACCACGCTGTGCTGCAAGCGAATCAGCTCATCCACCACCGTGTTCTTGGCATCCTTCACGCGCGCGAGCTCCGCGCTCACCTGCGAAGGCTCAATGAAGTAATGCGCTACATCCGCCCGCCCCGAGGCAACCAGCACCGCGCGGCCAATCGCAATGCCACTGGAGACCGCGATGCCGTGGATACTGAACGTCACTCACCCTCTCCGAACTTGTCTGCAAACAGCGCATTGATCGCAGCACTCGCAGCCTGCTCCTGATCGCCTTCCGTTTCCAACACCACTTCTGAGCCAATGCCCGCCGCCAACATCATCACGCCCATGATGGATTTGGCGTTGACTTTGCGTTCGCCGCGCGAGAGCCACACCTCGCAGGGGAAGCTGCCGGCCAGTTTGGTGAGCTTGGCCGAGGCTCTGGCATGCAGGCCAAGCTTATTGCTGACTTTGATGGTCGTTTGAATCATGATTTTTGAGTGTTTGATTTTGTGGCGCGGTGACTGCGACCTGCATCACCCCTTGTGAACCCCCGGCCAACGCACGCTGCACCAGCACGTCCAGCGCCTCCTGCCGATACGTGACAGCGCGCAGCAGCATGGGCAAATTCACGCCGGTGAGCAAACGGGTGCTGATGCCATCGGTGAGCTGCTTGGCGATGTTGCTGGGCGTGGCGCCAAACACATCGGTGAGCAGCAGACCTTTGCCGCCGTTCATCTGCAACACTTGCCGCGCCTGCGCCACGCTCTCAGCCGGCGGCATGTTGGGCGGCACATCCAGCGCCGAGACATGCGGCCCGCAGTCTGGAAACACATGCAATGCACAGGCCTTCAGGGCGGAGGCCAGCGGAGCGTGTGCAATGATCAGGATATGGTTCACGAAGTTGCTGTGGAGTCTGAGCCCCGATTATCCAGAACAAATCGCCCATATCCTGCCACTGCGCAAATCAGGAATACCCTGAGCGCAACGCGAAACGCATCGACCGTGCCCAAGCCCGCGTTTTTACCCAAATCGACCACCAAGCCAATACCCCACTGCACAACGAATGTGCCCGAAAAAATCACCAAGTTGTAGGCGCTGAGCGCCCTTCCAGCAATTTCCTTGGGAAAGGCCAGCGCAGTGGCCGGCTGCGCTAGCGACATGAAGCTCGATGCCACGCAAAAAAGCGCCCAATGCCACCATTGGACCGTGGCACCCAGCCAGATGATCATCACAATCGCCGCCAAACTCAGCGGCACGCCGCGCTTGAGCAAATCATCGGCATGCCAGCCACGCGCAGACAGCCAAGGATTGATGGCGCCCCAAGTCCAAAACGTGCCGAGCATGCAAACATTGAGCCAAAAAAGCCCCAGTGCGGCTTGCGCGGGGGTGACACCACTGACCTGCACCAGCCAGGGGCCCGCCCACAGGGTTTGAATCGCCATCAAACCGCCGTAGCTGAAAAACCCCATCCACAAATGCCTTTGAAAATACGGATGCCGCCAAATCGGCAGATAGCTGGCGAGCAGCCCTTCTGCGGATGAAGAAGCTGGGGGTGAGGAGCGCGGCAATCTCAACCAAAGCACAAGCATAGCCAGCAGTACCATCCCCGCCAAGCCCACAAACAGCAGGCGCCAGCCGGTTTGCGGCAGTAGCCATTGCACTGGCAGGGTGGAAGCCACCATGCCCAACGAGCCGGTCATGAGCATCCAGGAATTGGCTCGCAACTGCGACTGCGGCGCAAACCACAGGCGATAGGCCGTGAGCGGCGCCATCAAGCAAGCGCTCACCCCCACGCCGCAGAGCACGCGCGCGGCCAACAGGCCTGCAAAATTGGGCGCGAGTGCAAAAGCGATGCAGCCGGCTACAGCCACGCTCAAAAAACACACAATCACGCGCTTGGGGCCATAGCGGTCCAGCCAGCGCCCCAGCGGCAATTGCGTGAGTGCGAAGCCTAAAAAGTAACCACCAGCGAGCAAACCCAAATCGCCCGCCGTCAATGCAAACTCTTGCCGCAGCGTGGGCGATAGCGTGGCCGTGATGCCGCGTATCAAGGCCGACATGAAATATGCCGCTGCAAACGCCAAGAACGCTTGCACGGCCAAGCTGCGCGTCATCCTAGGCTCATGATCAAATTCCGTTCGCGCTGAGCTTGTCGAGGCCTTCGCAAACCCTTCGAATGGCTCAGAGCTTACAGATGGATGCAAACTCTTCATTTCGCACCCGCCATTTTCAGGTTGCTCAAAAACGTCTCAACGGCTTGGCTGCTCAGAGCACCAGGCCCATCACGGCCTTCATGGGGCTGTCCATAAATCGAAGCCTGCACGATGAATTGTCCGTGCGCGATTTGGCGGCTGTGCGTAGCTTTGTTGCCCGCCGCCCAATCGGCCGCCACCGCATTCATGAGTGGCACTTGCGGCACTTGCACCAAGCCGACTGCAAACATTGCCCCACCCGCCTCGCAGCCTGCCATGCTCATCTGCAAGGCCTGCCCCGCCAATTGCACGGGGCGCGAGCCGCGATCAGGCTTGCAGGGCAGCAAAGCTGTCACGCCGGCTTGATCAAAGCTCACATCGCGCCAATTGAAGGTGGGGGTACAAGCGGCTAAAGAGACCAGCACGCCAGAAGCTACTACTATTTTTATAGCAATCTGCGCAGAAAGCATGCCGGGGAAGTGCTGATTTGGCATCAAAAACATACCTTGATTATCGTTTGGAAGCAAAATAGACGCTTTGATGCGGTTTTGCACAAGGTTGATATGGCAAATTTCGTCTTGGTTCATGGCGCTTGGCATGGCGCTTGGTGCTGGTCTCGCGTGCTGCCATTGCTTCGTCATGGCGGCCACAGCGCCCATGCCGTCACGCTCACTGGCGTGGGCGAGCGTGCGCATTTGCTCACACGCGAGATTTCGCTGCAAACGCATATCACCGATGTAGTGAACTTGATCGAAGCAGAGGAATTGCAAGAGGTGGTCTTGGTCGGCCACAGCTATGCAGGCATGGTGATCACTGGCGCGGCGGATCGCTTGGTCTCCAAGCAGCCTGATTGCCTGCGCCATCTCGTGTATCTGGATGCCAGTGTGCCCAAACCAGGTGAGGCCTGGGGCGATAAACACCCGGAGGCCACGCGCAGTGCTCGTGCCGCCGCTGCCTCAGTGCATCCATTGAATGCTTTGATCCCGCCCGATGCTAGCGTGTTTGGCCTGCAAGGCGCAGATGCAGCATGGGTCAACCGCCGCCAAACGCCGCATCCCTTTGGCCCTTATACCGATCCGGTGCAGTTCGACGTGCAGCGTGTGGCGCAGGTACCGCGCACCTTCATTGATTGCGTCAACCCACCCCTGGCCACCATCCAGGCCAGCCGCGAGCGCGCACGAAGTGCTGACACTTGGAACGGCCACTGGCTGCCGAAAGCCCAGCTCGTGATGATGAACACGGGACATGACCCGATGGTGAGTGCTCCAGTTGAATTGGCCGATGTTTTGCTGCGCTGCGCCTCATGATCCTGCGCAGAGCCTTCATCTTCAATGCTATATCTTTGATAGCATTCTACGCATATTCCATGCCGGCAAATGCGCAAAATCGTCCTCAAAAAGCACTTTTACCCTTTCCAGCGGACATGAGCCAAGCCGCGCAGCAAGCCAGCCGCGCAGGCCAGCCGCTGGTCGTCATGGTGAGCTTGCCTGGCTGTCCTTGGTGCGAGCTGCTGCGCCGCAACTACCTGTTACCTCTGGCCGCCGAAGGCTTGCCTGCCTACGAATTCATGGTGAATGACCGCAGCAACCGCCTGCGCGATTTTCAAGGCCAACGCGTCTCGCCCGCTGCACTCAGCGCTGCGCTCAAAGTCAGCACCACGCCCACCGTGCTTTTCTTCAACCAAGAAGGCCAGGAATTCGCACCACGTATCGAAGGCGTGGCTTCCGCAGATTTCATCGGTGCGGTGATTGATGAACGCTTGACCACCGCACGCGAGCGCCTGAAATTGGCTCGCTAGTCCAGCCACCTGCTTGCTCGCGCTGTGCTAACCTATCTGCCCGTATTGGAAATTTGAGGAGACTGACATGCCCGGATTACTGCCCAACGTCGACCCCAGCGGTCTGCTCGAATTTTCCGTTGTCTACACTGACCGCTCGCTCAATCACATGAGCCAGCAATTCGGCGGTGTGATGCGCGATATCTCTAGCATGCTGAAGTCTGTGTACAACGCGCACAGCGTCGCCCTTGTGCCCGGCAGCGGCACATTCGGTATGGAATCGGTGGCGCGGCAGTTCGCCGGCGACAAAGCCGTGATCATCATCCGCAACGGATGGTTTTCCTACCGCTGGACGCAAATCATTGACATGGGCAAGATCACGCCGCATGCCACCGTGATGAAGGCTCGCCCTGTGCGAGCAGGTGCGCAGCAACCTTGGATGCCTGCGCCGATTTCTGAAGTCACCGCAAAAATCGCCAAACTCAAACCTGCCGTCGTTTTCGCACCGCATGTTGAAACTTCGGCGGGCATGGTTTTGCCCGATGACTATCTCAAGCAAGTGGCCGATGCTGTACACGCGGTGGGCGGCCTCTTCGTGCTCGATTGCATCGCCTCTGGCGCCTTGTGGGTCGACATGAAAGCCACCGGCGTGGACGTGCTGATTTCCGCCCCGCAAAAAGGCTGTAGCAGCTCGCCCTGCTGCGCTATGGTGATGATGAGCGAGCGCGCCCGCACCGCGATTGAGAGCACTACCAGCACCAGCTTCGCCGCAGATCTGAAGAGATGGCTGCAAATCATGGAAACCTATGAAAGCGGCGCGCACGCTTACCACACCACCATGCCCACCGACGCGCTCACGCGCCTGTCGCATGTGATGAAGGAAACGCAAGCTTATGGCTTCGCAAAAGTACGCGATGAACAAATCGATCTCGGCAAAAAAGTCCGCGCCCTCTTTGAATCACGCGGCATCCTAAGCGTCGCCGCAGAAGGCTTCAAAGCGCCGGGCGTGGTGGTTAGCTACACCAACGACCCTGAATTGCAAAACAGCAAAAAATTCCTCGCTCAAGGTTTACAAACCGCTGCCGGCGTGCCGCTGCAATGCGATGAAGGCGCAGATTTCAAAACCTTCCGCATCGGACTCTTCGGCTTAGACAAATGGCACAACGTGGACCGCACGGTGGGGCATTTGGCGCATGCGCTCGATCAACTCGGGTTATCGCAGCAACCTTTGGCGGCTTAGTTCGTCGAAGTTAGCGCGGCTTCGGCTGCGCTTAGCTTGTCGCACTTCGCGACTGTCCCCCGCGCTGGCCTTCGGCTGGCGCTCCTCCTTTATGTCGCTGCGTGGGACAACCTAATCACAGCCGAGGACTTTGGCGCACAGAAATCCTTACGCATGCGTGAGAGCGCCTACAAAGACGATTGCGCTCCGAGTTGCGTCTTTTACAAGCCACAGAGTGTCAACACAGCAACAACTCAAAACCTCGGCAAAGCCGGGTGCTTCACTTTGCCTGCACGCACCAACTCACGACCATATTCTGCGCAGCGATTCAGCGTGGGAATCACCTTGCCGGGATTGAGCAAGCCGCTCGGATCAAACGCACGCTTGATGCCAAACATTTGCTCATTTTCAGCAGCAGAGAACTGCACACACATAGAGTTCAGCTTTTCTACGCCCACGCCATGCTCGCCCGTCACTGTGCCGCCCATAGCAACGCTAGTCTCTAGGATGTCTGCGCCGAAGAGTTCGCAGCGGCGCAACTGGTCAGGGTCATTCGCATCAAACAAAATCAGCGGATGCAAATTGCCGTCGCCAGCGTGGAAGACATTGGCGCAGTGCAATTTGTACTTCTTTTCCATCTCGGCAATGGCGAGCAAGATGTCGGCCAAGCGTTTGCGTGGAATTGTGCTGTCCATGCACATGTAAGCAGGGCTCATGCGGCCACTGGCGGGAAAGGCGTTTTTTCGGCCACTCCAGAATTTCAGGCGCTCGGCTTCATTTTGGCTTACTGCAATTTTGGTAGCACCTGACGTTGATAGTACGCCGGCCATCCGGCCAATCTCCTCTTCAACTTCTTCAGGCGTGCCATCCGATTCGCAGAGCAATATCGCCTCAGCGTTGAGGTCGTAGCCGGCATGCACGAAGTCTTCCACAGCTGCCGTCATCGGCTTGTCCATCATCTCCAAACCTGCTGGAATGATGCCTGCTGCAATCACTGCCGCCACTGCATCCCCCGCTTTGCGCAAATCATCAAAGCTGGCCATGATGCAACGGGCGAGCTGCGGTTTGGGAGTGAGCTTCACCGTCACTTCCGTGGTGATGGCAAGCATACCTTCGGAGCCGACGATGAGGGGCAGCAAATCCAAGCCTGCGGTGTCTAATGCATCGGAGCCAAATTCCACTTCTGAGCCATCGACTGTAAAGCCCTTGACCTTCATCACGTTGTGCAAGGTAAGCCCATATTTCAGGCAATGCACGCCACCTGAGTTTTCCGCGACGTTGCCACCAATCGTACAAGCAATCTGGCTGCTCGGATCGGGCGCGTAATACAGGCCGTAGGGCGCAACCGCCTCGCTGATCGCCAAATTGCGCACGCCACATTGCACGATGGCTGTGCGACTGTATTTGTCAATCTTCAAAATCTTGTTGAATTTGGCCAGCGAGAGCGTGACACCCAGCTCATGTGGCATTGCGCCGCCTGACAAACCTGTACCCGCGCCGCGTGCGACGACGGGCACTTGCAGAGCATGGCAAGCTTTCAGCACCGCAGCGATCTGTTCATACGTCTCTGGCAACACCACGCACAGTGGCCGCTGACGATAGGCCGTCAAGCCATCGCATTCATAGGGCGTGGTGTCTTCATTCGCATGCAGGATGGCGTGAGATGGCAAAACAGCCTTGAGCGCTTGCAAAATCTGCGCGAGGCGATCTGCTTTTTGTAGCAATTGCGGATTCAATGGTGCATTCATGATTTAAACAGTGTATCTTTCAACGGAGGCTTGATCAAACTGTACGCCAGTGCCCGGTGCATCGCTGGGTATTGCCATGCCTTGCTCAATGCGCAGCGGCTCTTGCAGAATCGGATTCCACCAATCCGCATATTCCAACCAATGCGCGGTCGGCGTGGCGCAAAGCAGATGCGCGCTGATCTCGGGCCAGAGGTGATTCGAGCAAGGCACGCCATACACACTGGCCATGCTTGCAATTTGCTGCCAGCCGGTCACGCCGCCGCACTTCATCACA
>JBJTSL010000285.1:0-5730 GCA_046076625.1 Allobrachymonas sp. | reverse complement strand
TCAGAGATTTCGCCAGTGATGTAGACATCCGCGCCTGCGGCAATTGCGGCTTCAAAATAGCCCTGGGCACCACCCGTGCACCACGCTACTTTGTTAATTGCGCCTCGAGCTGAAGATACGCCGGTGACTGGCCGATTTAGCTGCAAACTGATATGTTCACAGAGTTTGTCGTAGCGGCTGTGCTCGCAGGTGCCGAGCCAGCCGAGATCTTGCTCGCCAAAGCGTCCGAACTCACCGTTTTCTAGCTGCGTGAAGCCCAGCAGCTTGCCGAGTTGCGCGTTGTTGCCGAGTGTGGGGTGCGCATCGAGTGGCAGGTGGTAGGCATAGAGGTTGATGTCATGGGCCAAGAGCTTGTGCAGGCGCTGCTTCATCCAGCCAGTGACGCGGCCATTTTGTCCGCGCCAGAAGAGGCCGTGGTGCACAAAAATCGCATCGGCTTGTTTCTCAATTGCGGCTTCGATCAAGGCGAGCGACGCCGTCACGCCGCTGACGATTTTCTTGACCTCCTCTTTGCCTTCAACCTGCAAGCCATTCGGCCCGTAGTCTTTGAAGCGCTCGGGTTGGAGGAGTTGATCGAAGGCGGTGGTGAGTTCGGAGCGGGTGGTCATGGCGTGAATGTTTGAAATGTGATAATAAATACAGTATAAACACAATGGCAAGTTTGAAGGCTATCGCCGCTCGGGTGCGAAAGGTGTTTGCGCGACCGGCGAATTCGTGGGCACAGCCGATGCACGCGGCTTGTCCACCGCTTCCGCCTTTAGCGGCCAGCCGATTCCCGTGACCGTACGCTTCTCGGTAGGCGGTGCGAATCCGAATGCGCCAGACAATGGCAAGAGCCAGCGCAATTTGGCGTTGCAATTCAATCTGCCCAATGGCGAGCGTTGGCTCATGGGCAATATCTCTTCTCCGGTGTTTGGCGCGTCCACGCCGCAGCAATTCTTTGGCTTGGTGGAATCACGCCAACCCGATCCCGCCACCAAGATGCCTGATCCAGCCAAGGTCAAGGCATTTAACGATGCCAATCCTGAAGTGCTGCTGATTGGCAAACATTTCGCTTCGCAGCCTGTGCCCGCCAGCTATGGCAGCGTCAACTATTGGGGCGTGCATGCCTTTGGTTTTGTGAATGCCAGCGGTGCAAAGCAATTCGGCAAATGGATTTTTGAACCTGTGGGTGGCTTGCAAGGCTTGACGGATGACGAAGCAAAAGCCAAGGGGGCAAATTTCTTGTTTGACGATCTTCGCCAACGCGTCAAAGATGGCAAAGTAGCATTCAACTTCAATCTGGAGCTGGCGCAAGCTGGCGACAAGATCGACAGCGCCACCGTTCCCCTGCCCGAGGGTCGCCGCAAAGTCAATTTAGGTCAACTCAAAGTGACCTCCGTTTCTCCCGACGGTACAGGCCCATGTCTGACCATCAACTATGACCCCAACGTTTTGCCCAAAGGCGTTGAAGCCTCTGCCGACCCCTTGATTGCCGCACGCGCCGCGCCTTATGTGATCTCACTTGGGCGGCGTTTGGGCGAAGGCGCTAAGCAATAAATGCGAGTCACCATGTCCAACTCACGCCGCACTTTCTTTGTCCAGTCTGTCTCTGGTTTCGGAGCTTTCGCAGCGACAGTAGCCCACGCACAAGCGCCGGCCACAGTGGGAGAGAACGACCCACAAGCACTCGCACTGGGCTACAAAACCGATGGCAGCACTGCAGACAAAGCGAAGTATCCCAGTTACAACGCCAATCAAAGCTGCTCAGGTTGCTTGTTATTCCAAGGCAAAGCCGGCGATGCGACTGCACCCTGCGCTGCCTTTGGCAACAAGCTCGTTGCAGGAAAAGGCTGGTGCAGCGCTTGGGCGAAAAAAGCTTAGCAATGCATCAACTTCACCGGCTCACGCTACACACTACAACACCCATTTGACCATGGGATGCGTGGATAGCGTGCGGTACAGCTCATCGAGCTGCTCACGGCTGGTGGCGGTGATGGTGATGGTCAGGCCGAGGTAGTTGCCGCCCGCGCTGTCTTTTTTGGTGATGGAGCTGGCGTCGAAGTCGGGGTCGAACTGGCGGGCGACATGGGCAATCGCGGCTTCAAATCCCTCCACCTTGGGGCCCAGCACCTTGATGGGAAATGGACTCGGGTATTGAATCAAGGATTGCTCGGGCGAAATATCGCCGGGCGCACGAGGCTGGGGGCTGGGGGCGGTGCTCATGCCGCTATTTTCGCAGCTTGGTAAGCCGCATACAGTTGGGCATACACCGGGCCGGGTTGGCCAATGCCAATGCGCTGGCCATCGAGATGGGTGATCGGCAGCACTTCTTTGGTGGCGGAGGACAAGAGCAATTCGTCTGCCGCAAACACCTCCTCGCGCGAGATGCGACGCAGGCTGAACGGGATGCCTTGCGCCGCGCACATCTCCTCAATTAAACCAAAGCGAATGCCTTCAAGCACCAGATGGTCTTTGGGCACACCGATCACTGCGCCATTCTTGACCACCCACACATTGCTGGATGAGGCTTCAGTCAAAGAGCCGTCGCGGAACATCACCGTCTCGGTGGCATCCACATCGGCGCTGAGTTGCCGTGCCAATACCGCGCCGAGCAGGCTGGTGGATTTGATGTGCCCCTTGTGCCAGCGGAAATCTTCTGCGCTGACGCAGGCCACGCCTTGCGCGCGCTGCGCATCGCTCACCATTTTCAAGGGGCTGCGCATCATGAAGATCGTGGGCACAAGTTCTTTGGGTATCGCATGATCGCGCAGCGCAACGCCACGTGTAATTTGCAGGTAAATAAGCCAATTTTTTGAATGATTTAGGCCATTCGCCGGCATAAAATTTGCACTAGATGCTACTGAATTCATAGCAATGAGCTGCTGTACCAAGTCTAGCCATTGAGCTTGCGTGTGCGGATTCGGAATGCGCAACTCGGCCAAGGAGCGAGTAAGGCGTGACATATGCTGCGCGAAGCGAAACGGCTTGCCTTCATACACGGTGCAGACCTCGTACACGCCATCACCAAAGATGAACCCACGATCCATCACACTGATCTTGGCTTGGTCAATCGTGGTGAATTGGCACTGGGCACCTTGGCTCAAGTAGCACGGATACGGGGGCAGCGGCTCAAACATCTGCCTATTACATCATGCCCAGCATTCAAGATTGACTGTGACGCCTCTTGAGCAGCTTGTGCCACACATGCAAGCGCCAACCCAGCTTCACTATCAAATAGCCAGCAAGCGAGCCGCCCACCGCAAAAATGCCCATTCCGAGCACAGCAGGCCACCCAATGCTGGAGAGCCACTGCAGCATGCCGCCACCATCGGCCAGTTTGACTGGCGGTGGCGCTTGCACGAAAAAGCTACCCACTTTGTAGGCCAGATACAACCAAAATCCGACGGTGAATGGATTGGTGACGAACGTAATCGCAGCCGCCACGGGAATATTGGCGTGCCACCAGACGCAATGCGCTGAGGCAAAAATGATCTGCGCAAACGGAATCACAAAAGCCCAAAACGTGCCAATGGCCACACCACGCGCCACCGATTCGTTTTGCGCTGTCCATAGCTTGCGGTCCAAAATGCGGTCGGCCAGTGGCGCGAGCCAACGGTGCTGCGCCAATTCTTCACGCTTGGGCAAAGATTGACGAAAGCGCTGAGCCCAAGAAGGCTCAACGCGGGACGGAGGGGGTGGCAAAGGAGACATCACAGATTTGCATTGTGATGAAAAGCCAGACACCTTGTCACAGACAGGGATATGCCAGAATTGAGGCCTTTTAGGCTATCTGCCGGCATGGAATTTACGCAGTATGCTATGTATTTTGCAGCAAACAATTCCTACCCAAGCTCGGCTTTGCGCCGCATCGCCGCCTCTTGCAGGGCCAGGGCAAGCGCAGCCGGCTTGATCGGCTTGCTCAAATAATCGTCCATGCCGGCTTGCAGACAGGCTTCGCGGTCGCCTTCCATCGCATTGGCGGTCATGGCGATGATTTGCGGCTGTGCAGTGGCGGGCAGTTCAGCGCGAATGAGCTGGGTGGCTTGCAAGCCATCCAACTCCGGCATTTGCACATCCATGAGCACCACGTCAAACGCCGCCACTGCGCTGGCTTCATGCAAACGCGCCAGTGCGATGCGGCCATTGCTGGCCACTTCAATCGTGTACCCCAAGCCCTGCAACACCAATTGCGCCACTCGCTGGTTCACCAAATTATCTTCGGCCAACAAGACACGCAGCGGATACTCTTGCGCCATTTTGGGCTTGGTCTGTGCGCGCGCGCTCTCGCTGCTCAGCGGCGCTGGTTGACTCAGAGAACCCAGAGCAGCAGGCTGAGAGATGGTGGATAGGCGGTGTTGGCTGCTTGCCCGATCCAGCACTTTGTGCAAAGCCGCCAACAACTGCGCCGATTTCACTGGCTTGGACAGGGTTTGTGACACACCCAGTGCCGCATCCTGCCCCGCATTTGTGCCTTGCGAGGTGAGCACCAAAATCGGCAACTGCGTGGCGTTGTACGTGAGGCGGATGCGGCGGGCCAGCTCATAGCCGTCCATGCCAGGCATCTGCACATCTAGCAAAGCCACATCAAAGTGCTCCCCGCTGGCCAGCAACTCCAGCGCTTGCACACCCGAGGCCACGCAGACCGAATGCATGCCCCAGCGTGTGGTTTGCAAATCCACAATGCGCCGTTTGGTGGCGTTGTCGTCCACGACCAATACACGCCGGCCTGCCAAATGCTGCTCGCCCGAACCACTCCAAGCAATTGGCCCGGTTTGCACCGCATGCAGTGGAATTTCAAACTGGAAATTGCTGCCCACGCCCTCGGTGGATTCCACCCAAATCCTACCGCCCATGAGCGCGACCAATCGTTTGCAAATCGCCAGCCCCAAGCCCGTGCCGCCGTAATGGCGCGTGGTCGAGGTATCCACTTGGCTGAAAATTTGGAACAGCTTGTCCACACGGTCTGCCGGGATGCCAATGCCCGAGTCGCGCACGCTGGCATGCAGTAGCGCACCGCCCTGCTCACTGGTGCGTCGCGTGAGCGTAACCACCACTTCGCCAGCGGCGGTGAATTTCACCGCATTGCTGATCAGGTTCACGAAAATCTGCCGCAATCGCGTGGCATCGCCCAGCACCGTGCGTGGCACTTCATCATCAATCCAATAGAGCAAATCCAAGCCCTTGGTGGTGGCGGGTTTGGCCGTAAGGTCCAGCGCCATTTCCACGCAATCGGAGAGCGAAACAGGTACTTGCTCCAGCGAGAGATGCCCCGATTCGATTTTGGAGAAATCCAGAATGTCGTTGATGAGCGCCAGCAGATGTTCGCCGCTGGCGCGGATCGTGTCGGCAAACTCGCGTTGCTCGTCGCTCAAAGGCGTTTCTTGCAGCAGATCGCTCATGCCAATCACCGCGTTCATGGGTGTGCGGATTTCGTGGCTCATGTTGGCCAAAAACTCAGCTTTGGCGCGTTCTGCTGCTTCAGCGCGGTCTTTGGCCTGCATCAAATCCAGCTCGGCATGTTTGCGCGCGGTGATGTCGCGCGCCACACCCACCAAACCCATAACCTGGCCCTGCGCATCGCGCATGGGGGATTTGATCAACTCCAGATACATCGGCTCGCCTGTTTGCGGATGCGGAGCCACATCTTCGCGCACCTGGGTCGTGCCCATGGCCATGACTTGCAAGTTGGAAGCCGAGTAGCGGCCGCCACGTTCTGCGCCGAAGAAATCCATGGGCGTGCGGCCCTTG
>JBJTSL010000284.1:0-2548 GCA_046076625.1 Allobrachymonas sp. | reverse complement strand
CACGCCGGCAAAGGCGACGGGCATCAACACCAGGGAGGTGGCGAAATTGCGCAGATCCAGTAAGCCCAGCCATGCATAGGGAATCCATTTACTCAAATTCACGATGAAGTAGAAGTAAGCAGCGGTCGCGGTATAGACAATGGGCTTGAGATTGAGGCGCAGGATATAGGCCGAATACGGCGGGCCACCCGCATGCGCCACAAAACTGGTAAAGCCCGCCGCAGCAATCAGCCAGCGCCCGGCCCAAGCGGGCAGGGGCGCTGCGTCCGCGCTGGGTGGGAAGAGTAGGCGTTGCCCGAGAAAGAGCAAGGTCAAAATACCCACAATGCCAGCCACCACGGGGGCAGAAACGAGCTTGAACAGCAGCGTGCCGGCCGCAATGCCCACCAGCCCCCAGGGCAGCAGGAAACGCAGGAGCCTGCGATCCACATCTTTGCGGAATGCGGTGATACCGATCACATCAATGGCCAGCAGCAAGGGCATGAAAATTGCAGCCGCTTGCGGCACGGAAACTGACAACGCCATGATGGGCACTGCCAGCGCACCAAAGCCCGAGCCAAATCCGGATTTGGCCAAGCCCATCAAAAACACGGCAGGAATCGCGGTGGCATAAAACCAGGGGTCAGTGATGAGGGGGAAATTCATGGGGTGAGAAAATGGAGGCTATGTTTACCCCCAGTCAAGAAGATGTGCGCCGTTTTTTCTGTTCGGTGTACGACAAGCATCAGAAGAAAGTGCCCATGGAAGGCGTGGAAACGCTGGCGGCTTTGTGGATTGCAGAGCATCCAGAATACCACGCGGTGCTCAGCGATGTGCAGGTGGCCATTGGCAAGATGTTTGATGTGAGCGAGGGCCGAACCAATCCGTTCTTACACCTGTCCATGCACCTGTCCATCAGCGAGCAAAGCAGCATTGACCAGCCGCGTGGCATTCGCCAAGCGGTGGAGCTGTTAACGGCGCGGCGTGGCGATTTGCACGAGGCGCATCATGAGGTGATGGAGGAGCTGGGCGCGATGGTGTGGGAGAGCCAGCGCGCAGGCCGCCCGCCTGATGGGCAGGCCTATATCGATCGCGTACAGCAGCGGGCAACGCGGGATTAGCGTGACGACACATCACTTCCTCATCGCAGGCGCAGGCATTGGTGGGTTAGCGGCGGCACTGGCGTTAAAGCACGGCGGCGCTCATGTGACGGTGCTGGAAGCGGCAGCAGAGCTGGGCGAAGTGGGCGCGGGCATTCAGCTCGGGCCTAATGCGATGAAGGTGTTGGCCAAGCTGGGGCTGCACGATGCGGTGATGCAAGTCGCCAGCGTACCCGAGGCGATTGTGATTGCGGATGCGGCAACAGGCCGTCCCATCAGCCGCATGCTGCTGGGCCAAGCCGTGCAGCACAAGTATGGCGTGCCGTATGTGAGTTTGCATCGGGCGGATTTGCATGGTGTCTTGTTGCATGCTGCGCAGACGGCGGGCGTGCAGATTGAGGTGAATCAAGCGCTATTAAATTATGAGCACACGACGCAGGAAATACGCCGGCGTAGTGCTGATTTTGACCAAAAATACGATGCTTTGATCGGTGCGGACGGCCTGTGGAGCGCAGTGCGTGCGCAGCTCTTGAATGATGGCGCTCCGCGTGCCACCGGCCATGCCGCTTTTCGCGCTTTGATTCCATGCGAGCAGATGCCGCAGGCGCTGCGCACGCCACATGTGCGCACCTGGTGGGCGCGCGATGTGCATGTGGTGAGCTATCCGCTGCGTGGCGGAGCGCTGTGGAATCTGGTGGTGCTGGCTGAGACGCCTGATAGCGAGACGGCGGGCTGGAGTTTGGCGGCAACTGATGCACAAGTGATGCAATGCTTTGGGCGCGTGGAGCCACAGCTTTTGAGTTTGCTACAAGCGGGCTCTCGGGCGGGTTGGCGGCGTTGGAATTTGTTTGATCGCGAGCCGTTTGCAGCCAAGTGCATGGCGCAGGGCCGCGTGGCGCTGTTGGGCGATGCAGCGCACCCGATGTTGCCCTACATGGCGCAAGGCGCTGGCATGGCCTTAGAAGATGCGTGGCAGCTTGCTTGTAGCGTGCGTCAGCACATGCACATCGTGCAAGCGCTCGCGCATTATGCGCATGCTCGCGCCGCCCGCAATGCCCGCGTGGTGCGCAGCGCCCAGCGCAATGGCCGCATTTTTCACCTCAGCGGCGCTATGGCGCTGGCTCGCAATGCAGTGCTGACGCTTCAAGGCACGCAGGTGCTGGGCATGCCTTGGTTGTATGGCTATTCGGTATCGGAGTCATTGGGGCAGAACCCCATGAATTGACAAACCAATCATTGCTCACTTGGCACCGTCACCGGGTCGATGTTGAAGCATCTCCAGATTCTTGAGCGCACAAAATTGGCTGTGAACGCGCTGGGCGCAGCGCCTTGACTGACTATAATTTGAATCCATTCAGCAACGGCTGTGTTCCTCGGTATTCATGTCTTCTGCGACTCCAAACAGCCCTGCCAGCAAACCCAGAATTGCTCGACCGCTCAAGGCATCTGCCCCCAAGCGGCGGGTTCGC
>JBJTSL010000283.1:0-2414 GCA_046076625.1 Allobrachymonas sp. | reverse complement strand
GTTACTCGACGGACTATTCCGGCCCGGTGAACAACCGAGCCGTGCTGCACATCGACAATTGCTACTACCTGCCCAATCTGCACATCATCAGCCACCGCTGCAAGACGAACACGCAAAGCTCCACCGCCTTCCGTGGCTTCGGCGGCCCGCAGGGAATGTTTGGTATTGAGACGGTGATCGAGGAAATCGCGCAAGCCTTGGGCAAAGATGCGCTGGATGTGCGCAAGATCAACCTCTACCAGGACCCTGCGAATTCTGGTAACGCAGAAACCATGACGACGCAATACGGCCAGCAGATCAAAGACTGGGTGGGTGATCGCGTCATCCACCAAGTCGAAGCGCAATCCAAATACCGCGAGCGTCGCGCCGAAGTCACGGCTTTCAATGCCAAGAGCACAACGCGTAAGCGCGGTGTCGCCCTCGTGCCCCTCAAATTCGGCATCAGCTTTACAGCCACGATGCTCAACCAAGGCGGCGCGCTGCTCAATATTTACATGGATGGCTCAGTGAGTGTGAACCATGGCGGCACGGAAATGGGGCAGGGCCTGAACACCAAGATGCAACAAGTGTGCGCCGATGGTTTGGGTATTCCCGCGAGCTTGGTGCGCGTCACAGCCACGGACACGCAGAAAGTGCCCAACGCTTCGGCCACCTCCGCATCGAGCGGCGCTGACATCAACGGCGCAGCCATCATGAATGCTTGCGAGCAGATGCGCGCACGCCTTGCGCCCGTGGCCGCACGCATGCTCGGCTGCGATGCGTCCACTATCAAATTCATAGCTGGCCGAGCAGTTAGTATGCCGGCGAATGGCCAGTTTGACTCCAAAAACAGCGTGGAATGGTCTGCGCTGATCAAGAAAGCCTGGTTGGATCGCGTCGGCCTCTCTGTCGCGGGCTTTTACATGACCCCCGAGATCGGCTACGACATCGATACCTTGATGGGCCATGCGTTTTACTACTTCTGCTATGGCGCAGCCGTCACAGAAGTAGAAATCGACACGCGCACCGGCGAATGGTGGCTCAAAGCCGTTGATATCGTGCACGATGCGGGCCAGAGCATCAACCCCGCGATTGATATTGGCCAAATTGAAGGCGCGTATATCCAAGGCATGGGCTGGCTCACCATGGAAGAGTGCGTCTGGGATTTGAAGGGCAAGCCAACAAAAGAAGGTTTCTCTGGCAAGGGGAAACTTTTGACGCACAGCCCCAGCACCGACAAAATCCCCGTGGCCAGCGATGTGCCCGAGCATTTCAAAGTCAGCCTGTTTGACAACCAAAACTTGAAGCCCACGCCATTCCGCAGCAAAGCGGTGGGCGAGCCGCCGCTGATGCTCGCGCTTTCCAGCTACTTTGCCATCCGCGATGCCGTGAGCGCCAGCGCAGACCACAAAAAACGCGTCGCCTTCAAAGCGCCCGCCACGCCAGAGCGAATTTTGATGGCTTGTGAGGCGCTTAAAGTCAAAAAAATTGCTAATTGGCGCAAATTGCCACCTTTTGGCATAATAAGCACCAAACCCGCACTTTCGGGCTTTGAAAGGTGTTTGTATGTCTTCAGCCATCGCGTCCACCCCTGTGCAAACCACGGCCTTCAACTCCGTGAAGCTGCCTGCCCCTTTGGTCAACGAAGCCCGCGCCGCCGCGCTCACCTTTCGCCGCTCCACAGCTGGGCAAATCGAGTATTGGGCGATGCTGGGCAAAGCGGTGGAAGAATCGGGCCTCACGGTGCGCGAGGTGCAAGCCGTGATGGAGCCTGCGCAGCCCGCATCTTCCTCGCAAGCGCAATCGTTGATTTCGCAATTCGTCGCGTTCGATCGCTCAGGCGGTTTGGCCGAGCATGTGCGCAAAGTAGTGGCGAGCAACGCCGCACAAGCCAAAAATAGCCCTGATCAAAGCCGCCATCGCTTGGCTGCATGAAGCCCGTTTTCTATTTGCTGGCTGGCCCCAATGGCGCCGGCAAATCCACGCTCTACAAAGCGCTCTTTGCCGCCGGGCAAATCCCGAAAGAGGCCGAATTCGTCAACGCCGATTTGCACGAAGCCGTGCATTTGCAGCACATCGCTGATGCGCAGCAGCGCTCAGAAGCCGCAAGGCAATGGGCAGACCAGCGCAGAGATGAACTGCTCGCAACCGGTAAAAGTTTCGTCAGCGAAACCGTCTTTTCGCATGAATCCAAATTGGTCTTGATTGAAGAGGCGCAGAAAAAAGGATTCTTCGTCTTGCTCTTGGTCGTCTGCATGGACGATCCCAAGCGCCTACTCAAACGCGTGAGCCAACGCGTGAGTGATGGCGGCTTTGATCAGGGCTATTTTTGGCTTGTGCGGCGTTGCTCGCCACTACTTTGCGCACATGCTCGGCCAAACCGCCTGAGCGATCGAACGCGACGAATTGCGAAATCAACGATTGCGCTTGCGAGG
>JBJTSL010000282.1:0-2013 GCA_046076625.1 Allobrachymonas sp. | reverse complement strand
ATCAACCTGACGGTGGAAGTGCCAGAGGCGGGAGCGCTGCAAAAATTGCTGTCCGCGCTCACACAATTGCAAGGTGTTGAGCGCGCTGTGCGTCAGTAGAAACTATAAAAAAAATAGCAAACTATGCAGATTGTATGCCGGCGAAGTGCCGAAATGACGCTAAAATACTGTTACGGCGCTTCCCGCCTTAACGCGGGAAAGAGAATCACATCACGGATGCTGGGGCTGTTGGTGAGCAGCATCATCAGGCGATCAATGCCGATGCCGCAGCCGCCAGTTGGGGGCATGCCGTATTCCAACGCACGCACGAAGTCGTGGTCGTAGTACATGGCTTCATCATCGCCAGCGTCTTTGGCGTTGACTTGGGCTTGGAAGCGGGCGGCTTGTTCTTCTGCGTCGTTCAATTCAGAGAAACCGTTGCCAAACTCGCGGCCGGTGATGTAGAGTTCAAAGCGCTCGGTGATTGACGGGTCAGTGTCGCTGGCTCTTGCCAAAGGGGAAATCTCAGTGGGGTGGTTGCAGATGAAGGTGGGCTCAATGAGCTTTTCTTCCACCACCTCCTCGAAATACATCACTTGCAGGCTGGCGATGCTGCGGCTAGCGAGCTTGTCGTCTTCTTCCTTTTTGCCCAGCTTGCGCAATGCGTTGGTGAGCCAAGTGCGGTCATCCGCACCTGATTCGCCAGCTTCGGTGTGGCGCACAATCGCATCGCGGATGGACAGGCGGGCGAAGGGTTTGGCCAAGTCAATTGAATGCAGTGTGGTGCCAAGCTGGTAGGGCAGGGTGGTGCTGCCAGTGGCTTTGAGGGCCACATCGCGAATGAGCTGCTCGGTGAAATCCATCAAATCATGGTGATTCCAATAGGCCGCATAAAACTCCATCATGGTGAATTCGGGGTTGTGGCGCACCGAGATGCCTTCATTGCGGAAGTTACGGTTGATCTCAAACACGCGCTCAAAGCCGCCCACCACGAGGCGCTTCAAATAGAGCTCGGGTGCGATGCGCAGAAACATTTCCTGATCCAGCGCGTTGTGGTGTGTGGAAAACGGCTTGGCGTTTGCGCCGCCAGGGATGGGGTGCAGCATGGGCGTTTCGACTTCAAGGAAGCCGTGCTCAATCATGAACGCGCGGATGCTGCTCACGCCCTTGCTTCGCGCGCGAAAGCGCTCGCGGGCGGCCTCGTCGGTGATGAGGTCCACGTAGCGTTGGCGGTACTTGACTTCCTGATCGGCTACGCCGTGGAACTTGTCGGGCAAGGGACGCAGGTTTTTTGTTAGAAGCCTAATCTTGGTCACCAGAACGGAAAGTTCGCCTGTTTTCGTCTTGAAGAGCTTACCCTCTGCACCCAAGATATCGCCCAAATCCCAGTGTTTGAAAGCTTCGTAGTCTGCGTCGCCAATTTTGTCTTTGCTCACGTAAAGCTGAATGCGGCTGGGGTTCTCCACCGCAATGCCTTCGCTGATCACGGAGCTGGAGCCGTCTTGAATGGTCGCAAAACTGGCCTTGCCCATGACGCGCTTGAGCATCATGCGGCCAGCCACGACGACAGGAACACTTGCGCCATCGCTGCCGGGCATGTCTTGCTTGTCGTATTCCGCGTGCAGGTCAAAAGCTTTGTGCTGCGGCTTGAAATCGTTGGGGAAGGCAATGCCATGCTGGCGGATATTGGCGAGTTTGCCTCTGCGCTCGGTGATCAGGGCGTTTTCATCTAGGGCGGGCGCGGGGGAAGTGGTGTGATCGCTCATGGTGGGCTACAAATGCGGCCGCAGTCGGAAAATTCGCGGCAAAACCGCAGATTTTAAGGCTTGGTGCGGTGTTGCAAGAAATGGCGGGCTGTCAGCAGCAAGCCTTGCTGCATGGTGAAGGGCGGCTTCCAGCCCAATAACTCACTGGCAGGAAACGAATCCACGGCCAAATCACCTAGCAAACGTTCAGCCAGGGCCGATTTTCCCAAGAACCGAAGGCTCATGGCGAGGAGCGTTTGCGGAACGCCTATCAAGCGGGCTGGGTGTA
>JBJTSL010000281.1:0-4927 GCA_046076625.1 Allobrachymonas sp. | reverse complement strand
CTTTGCCGATGAACGCCAAAAGAATTACGTGAAAAACGGCTGGAACTACCCCGGCGATGCCTTCATGCAGGATGACGATGGCTATTTCTTCTTCCAAGCGCGGGCGGACGACATGATCATCAGCGCGGGCTACAACATCGGCGGCCCTGAGGTAGAAGATTGTTTGCTCAAGCATGCGGCAGTCGCTGAATGCGGCGTGATCGGTGCACCCGATGCAGAACGCGGCATGGTCGTCAAAGCCTTCGTTGTGCTCAAGGCCGGGTACAACGGGGATGATGCGATGGTCAAGACTTTGCAAGAGCACGTCAAGGCATCACTTGCACCCTACAAATATCCTCGGCAAATTGAATTTCGCAGCAGCTTGCCTCGCACCGAGACGGGCAAGTTGCAGCGGTTTAAATTGCGTTCAACCACTTAAATTTTGAACGCAGAGGACGCAAAAACTACGCAGAGTTCGCAGAAAAGAAACAGCCAAATTTTGGTTTTCTCTTTTGCGTCTTCTGCGAAATCTTCGCGTCCTCTGCGTTCAAGATATCTTTGAAAGCCAATAATGCTTCAACTTCTCCAGCCCCCCGATTGGGCACCCGCCAAAGGCTACGCGAACGGCATCGCCGTCACGCTCACCGCCAACAGCCAACTCATCTTCACCGGCGGCCAGATTGGTTGGAACGCGCAGCAGCAATTTGAGAGCGATGATTTCATCGCGCAAACAGCTCAGGCCTTGCGCAACGTCAAAGCCATACTCACGCAAGCCGGTGCCGCCCCAGAACACATGACTCGCATGACGTGGTACATCACTGATTGCGATGAATACAACGCGCGCTTGAAAGAGCTGGGCGCAGCATACCGCGAAGTCATGGGCAAAAATTTCCCCGCGATGAGCTGTGTCGGCGTGGCTCGTTTGGTAGAAAAACGCGCCAAAGTGGAAATTGAAGTGACTGCGGTGAAATCTTAATCACTTCTTTTTTGATAGCATTCAACGCAATATCTTCGACGGCTATCTGACATTTTTCCTCAACAACCTGTCACCAAACAACACAAATACCAAGGCCAAAGCCACTGTAGCCACACCCGCCCATTGCCATGGGCTCACATGCTCATTGAGGAGCAACATGCCCGCTGCAATGCCCACCACGGGCATACCGAGGCCAATCGGTGCCACGCGGTTGGCCGCATGTTTTTTGAGCAGTTGCGTCCACATTGCATAAGCCACGATCGTGGCGATCCAACCCAGATAGGCGGCTGCCGCCCACGCTTTCCAAGGCGCGCTCATCATCTTTTGCACGACAGCGCTGATGCTGCCCGTATCGAGCCAAGCAGAAAGCAAGACAAACGGAATCACGGGCACGCACGAGCTCCACACCACGAAGGCCAACGCGTCATAGCCGGGTTTGTCTTGCTGCGCTTTGCGCGCCACAATGTTGGAAATCGCCCAAGAAGAACAAGCGCAAAGCGTGAGCGCGAAAGCAAAGACCGTGACGGTGGATTGGCTCGCTTGCACGGACAGGAAGTGCGCACCAAAGCAGCCCAGGCCTATGGCCGCGATCATCAGCCCGATCCACTGAGAGCGCCCAAGCCGCTCCTGCAAAAGCACCCAGCCCAGCAAAGCCGTTACAAACACCTGGGTTTGCATCAGGATCGAAGCCATTGAAGCTGTCATGCCGAATTTCAAGGCCGTGAACAAAAAGCCGAATTGCCCAATGCCCTGCGTGATGCCATAGATCACCACCCATTGCATGGGCAAGCCTGTGGGACGGATAAAAAGCATCAATGGCAGCGCAGCCAGCAGATATCGCGCCGCGCCCATTTGAAACGGCGTGAAATGCGCCAGCCCGTGCTTCATCACCACGAAATTCATGCCCCAGCTCACCACGATAAAAAGCGCAAAAGCGCTGTCGCGCAGGGAAAAGCTGGGTTGATCGGCCATGGGTCGATTATGCTTCGCCTCATGAATCTGCTCGATCAAGAAACCATCGCGGCTTATCAACAAGATGGCGCAGTTGCTTTGCGCGGCGTGCTCACCACCATGCAGCTGCTGCAACTGGAGCTGGGCATTGAAGAGAATCTGGCGAATTTGAGCCCCTTGGCCATCACCGCCAGTGAGCGCGATGACCCAGGCCATTTTGTGGAAGACTTCTGCACTTGGCAGCGCAACGCGCATTACGCACACACCCTCCAAGACACAGCACTGCCTTGGCTGGCGCGCGATCTGATGCAACGCCAATCGGTGCGCTTGTATCACGACCATCTGCTGGTGAAAGAGCCGGGCACGCGCGCGGTCACGCCTTGGCATCAAGACCAACCTTATTACAACGTGAGTGGGCGACAGAATGTGAGCTTTTGGATTCCAGTTAACCCCGTTGCTGAAGAAAGTACGCTGCAATTGATCGCGGGCTCACACGAAGGCACGTGGTACATGCCGCGCACGTTCCGCGACGCGCAGGCGAAATGGTTTCCTGAAGGCAGTTTGCAGGAACTGCCAAACATTGAAGGCGAGCCAGAAAGATTCAAGCAACTCGCATGGGCGCTGGAGCCTGGCGATTGTGTGGCCTTTCATATGCTCACGCTGCATGCCACGCGCGGCACTCCTGCTGGCAACCGCCGCCGCGTCTTCTCAGCGCGCTACCTGGGCGATGATGCGCGGCATGCCGTGCGGCCTTGGCGCACCTCGCCACCCTTTGAAGGCTTGGCGCTGCGGCTTGCGGATGGCGCGGAGATGAACGATGATCTCTTTCCGCGTTTGATTTAAATCGGAGCTTCTCATGATTCCTCGCCGCGACATACTTGGCGCGACTTTAGCGTTGACGGCTTTCAACGCCACTTCTCAAACAGATAGTGGCAAGCAGGCGACGCTGCCCGCGCTTGGCCAAGCTTTGAGTCTGCCTGAAGCTGCTCTGCTGGGTGGTGGCACATTCAAGCCGGTGCAGGCGCAAGGCAAGCTCACGGTGATTTACTGGTGGGCGAGTTGGTGTCCGTTTTGTGCGATTCAGAGCCCGCATATCGAGGCGCTGTGGAAGGCGCACAAAGCGCGTGGCTTGCAAGTGTTGGCGCTCTCGATTGACAAAACTGAGCAAGCTGCGAAAGACTATTTGGCCAAGAAAAACTACAGCTTCCCTGCTGCGATGGTCACAACTGCGATAGAGAGGGTGTTGCCCAAACCCAAAGGCTTGCCTGTCGTGATCGTGCGCGGCAAGGATGGCAAGGTGCGCCATGCAGAAAGCGGCGAAATGTTTCCAGAAGACATAGAAAAAATCGGGCAGTGGGTGTGAACCCAGCTACCCGATAGATGATGCAAAAATCGCTGGTGTTTACTGCGGCTTCAAGCCGACGTTTTTCGCTACTGCTGCACCCGCTTTGATTTCATCGCGGTAGAAGCTGTCCAAAGCGTTGAGCGTCATGGGAGGCGCCAAGACCACGCCTGTAGCTTCCACAGATTTGCGCTCATCAGGCTTGGCCAATGCGGCGAGCACGGCGCTGTTGACTGCGGCGGCAATCGAGTCAGGTGTGTTCTTGCTTAACTGCAGGCCGATCCAGATGCTGTAGTCGTAGCCGCTGAAGCCGCTGGTTTCACGGATCAATGGCACTTTAGGCAGGCGAGGAACAGGCGCAGAGCCACCATGGCAATCGCTTTGATCTGGCCAGAGTCAACCGCGCCAGGCACGGGGCCAGCGAGTGGCAACACGCCCCAATCGAGCACGCCGCCCATCAAATCTTTGAGGTAAGGTGCGAGGCCGTTGTATGGGGCGTGCAGGGCTTGGTATTTACCGATACGCGCTGCATCTTCAGCCATCAGGTGATACAGCGAACCAACGCCGGTACTGCCGAAAGACAAAGGCTTGGATTGCTTTTTGGCGTATTCAATCAGCTCCGCCATGTTGTTGACGGGCAAATCTTTGCGCACGGCAATCATCATGGGCGTGCGGCCCATGAGGGCCGCCATGCGCATGTCTTCAGGCTTGTTTTTTGCAGCGGCGACGCCCAGCGGGGTGTAGATCAATTCGAGTGGAGAGTCAGCCAAAATCGTGTAGCCGTCTGCCGTTGCTGACGCAGCCTTCACCACACCGAGAGAGCCGCCCACGCCCACCACGTTTTCGACAATCACGGGCTGATTAGCGCCTTCGGAAATGGCTTTGGCCATCACGCGAGCAACCACATCAGACGGGCCGCCGGCAGGGAAGACCACGATCATATTAACTTGGCGCGATGGGTATTGCGCATGTGCATGCATGGCGCCGCCGAGCATGGCCAAACCGGCCAAGCCGGTCAATAAGGTTTTTAAAACACGCTTCATGGATTGTCTACTCAGGTGGTTGGTTGAAAAGGTCGGGTTAGGTGCTCATCGCTGCTGACCGGGCAGATGATGGGCTTGAAACGGAAATGGCTTTGTGCGCTCCGCAGAATGCGAAATTCACCTCAGGTGCAAGGCCGCTCACAATGCGGGCAATGCTCTTGCCGGAGCCGCAGGCATGCGTCCAGCCGAGTGTGCCGTGGCCGGTGTTCATGTAGAGGTTGGCAATCTTGCTTTGGCCAATGATGGGCACATTGCTTGGCGTGGCGGGACGCAGGCCCGTCCAGTAGCTGGCCTGCGTCGTGTCGCCCGCGCCGGGGAAGAGCTGCTCCACGCGGCGCACGACAGCTTCGCAGCGGATGCGGTTCAAATCGCGGTCGTAGCCATTGAGCTCTGCTGTGCCGGCGATGCGCAGGCGATCGCCGCGCGGGTCGCCATCTTGCGGCGTGAGGCGGGAGAAGACGAGTTTGAATTCGTCATCGGTGAGACTCACCTGATGCGCCTTCGATGCATCTTTTACCGGCATCGTGACGGAATACCCCTTGGCGGGATAGATCGGCAAGTTGATGCCCAGCGGTGATGCGTAGAGCGGGCTCAGTGAGCCCATCGCGAGTACATACGAATCCGCACTGAGTTTGC
>JBJTSL010000280.1:0-2933 GCA_046076625.1 Allobrachymonas sp. | reverse complement strand
CAGGCTTGGCTGGTATGGCGGCAAGCCTTGGTGGGATCGCGCATTGCACCATTCATGATGCAAAGCCCGCTAACCGCAGTCAGATCAAAGCTGAAGCACTGTGGGAATACGAGCAATCACTAACGCTTAAGGGCTCCGAACTCATGCGCGCCAGCGCGGTACGCACGAGCTTTTATCAAAGCCTGCTCGGTTTGTTCGAGCACTTTGACTTTCTCGCCTTGCCCGCGGCGCAAGTTTGGCCGTTCCCAGTGGACATGCGCTGGCCGCAGGAGATCGTCACTGCCAACGGGCCCAGAAGCATGGACACCTACCACCGCTGGATGGAGTGCACCATTTACGCCACATTTACTGGCCTGCCCGCCATTAGCCTACCTTGCGGCTTCAGCGAAGCTGGCCTGCCGATGGGGCTACAAATCATCGGCAAACCCCAAGGGGATGCTGCCCTGCTGCAACTGGCCGCCACCTATGAGCCGATGGTGACGCAACTGATGAGCCAGACCCCTACGAACTAGAGGGGGCGTGAGCCGCTCACAACACACCGTACCAGACGGCTCGCTCCACGGCTTGGAGCTTGTTGTCCACCCCGAGTTTTCGCATGGCATTGGACAGGTAATAATTGACGGTGCGCTCGCTGCATTCTAGGCGTTTGCTGGTTTCCACCGCCGTCAAACCGTCAAAGGCCAAGCCTAGGCATTCCTTCTCGCGCGCACTCAAAGGGCAAACGACTTCGCCAATACTACGGCGAACACGCGGTCAGATGTTCAGGATTGACCACACCAGGGCCGTCGCCTCGGCCTTTTCGTGCAACGCGCGGGCGTCATCAGGTAGCACTCCATGGCTTGGTTACGCGGCATTTGAAAGGCCACCCGCACCATAGATTGCAGGCCGTGCGAGAGCGCCAGCACACGCCAGCGACTCAACTGTGCATAGCTGCCGCGCGAAATGTCCTGCCACAACACCAGGGGCGATTCGGATTCAATCCATTCCACACCAAACTCATCACTGTCGGCCAAGGCCTGCGCCATGGATTGAAGGCGCGGCGGATGCACAGCACGCACGCAGCGCAGCCCTTCATGGGAGAAGACATCGGGCCCGAGCACAATCAAGGCTTCCACCGACTCCGCCTGCAAGGCTCCCATCCAATCAGCCAAAAGGGCATCGAGGACGCTGCTGTCAAAATTAGCAGGATGTGGCTGCGACGATGTAGACATAAAACTTCATTCCCGATACACAATCACTTAGATGCTCCAAAGCAAAAATACAACGTTACGATTTCTGACTCACAGCAGTTGCTCACTTACCTGACCCAGCTGTATCGCCGCCCGTTGGATTCCCACGACGGCATCTGGCGCAGTGCTCTGCGAAAAAGCCAACAGCAAGTTCTGCAAGACCGGGAGGTTCAGCTCGCTCTGGCACAATGGCTCAAGCAGCTCAATTGCATTGAGTATGTGGTGTTGGCCGAGCCTTTTGGCTTGTTGGCCTTGGATCTGTCGGGTCACGCCCATTGGCTTCAGTTTGAACAGTTCAAAGACCTTGTAGTGGCAGTCGATGTGGCACAGGCAGCCGGCCTGCCCGCCGATGATCTGCGAAAGATTCAACAGGGTCTTGCGTTGAGCAATGCCGAGTGGCACCAAGCCATGCAAAGAGGAGACGAGCCCGAAGTATCACCTACGCGCATCTTGGGCACAGGAGGGCACTTGGTGGTCGCCCATTTTGCATTGACCTCTTTGGGCAAGCTAGGCGCAAGTCATGAGGAATTTTTGGCCAAGTTGCCCAGCCGGGAAGTGGACGCCTAGCCGATGGTCGGTCAGGCATCGCTGAGCTCGGCGTGGCGAGTCAGCGGTGTTCTGGCCTTGCGCGCCAGGGGCCACTCCCATGGCTTGCTCAATGAGGCAACCTCTGCGGCTGCATCCACGGTGTGGTCTATTTCCGCTTGCGTCAGCGCACTGCTCACGGTCAGCCTGACCATTGTGCGATTGCGACTGGTTGCCGGAGCGCAGAAGACTGCACCAAACACTTCCCGCTCCTCCAACCAATCCCGCAGTTGCATGGTGGCTGGCTCACTGCCAGACTCCAGTGCAATGATCTGCTCCGTGCCTTGGTCCACAGGATAGCCCAGCTCACTGAGCTTGCCGCGCAGTTGATTAGAAAACTCATGAAGCCGCGTGCGTTTTCGGTCACTGGCTCGAATCACATCCAAAGTAGCATGCAAGGCGGCGATCTCATGAGGCAAGAGACACGAGCTGAACATATTGGGGTAACTGAAGCTGAGCACATAGTTTCGCATTGCAGCAGGCACCGTGAAGTACCCCGCTCGGCCAGCAAACGCTTTGGCCAAGCTGGCTGTGATGAAGTGAACCTCTTGACTCAAGCCAAGCTGTGCACACAGGCCCGCTCCCTGGGGTCCATGCGTACCCAATGAATGCGATTCATCCACCAAGATCATGCCGCCAGCCTGCTGGGTGACTTCCACCATGTCAGCCAACGGGCACATGGCTCCAGTTGTGCTGTAGACCGAATCCACAATGACAATGCCGGGCCCACTGCGCTGCATCAAGCGCGCCAGATGGGCGGGATCATTGTGGCGAAACGGTTGCGCAGGCGCTTTTGCCGCTCGCGCCCCTTCCCATAGGGACATATGCGCCAGCGTATCGATGTACACAGGCGTGCTTTCATCGGCAATGGCCTGGAGCAGTCCGAGATTGGCGGCGTAGCCCGATTGGCAAATCAGGCCATCTTCCTTCCCGACCCATTGCGCTAGATCACGCTCCAGCTTGCGGACGGGGTGCTGCTCATGCAAGAATACGCTTGATTGGATGGCAAACTCCGCATCATGTCGCATGGCCTGAGTTTGTGCACGCACGATATCTGGGTGCACTGTGAGGTCCAAGTAATCATTGCCATTTAAACGTACTGCATTGGCGCTTGGCGTG
>JBJTSL010000279.1:0-10180 GCA_046076625.1 Allobrachymonas sp. | reverse complement strand
CCCGATTACTTTACGCGAGCAAAACGTGCTCAAGCAGGGCGACCGCACGATTACCGGCGCGCCGCTGACGCAGCCGATGACACTGGTGGAAATTTGCCGTCGCGCAAAGGCACATTCGCTGTGGACGCAGCGCCATCGCGTGAAAGCTGAGAAAGCCAAGCTTGGTATCGGCTATGGCGTGGGCTTTGCCTTGGCCAATCAAGCTTATGGCACGGGCACGGACGGCGTGATGGCAGAGGTCTCCATCGCGCCAAACGGCGAGCTCACGGTGTGCAGCAATTGCGTGGACATGGGCAATGGCAGCGCTACCACGCTTGCCATCAGCACGGCGGGTTTTGCAGGCAACAATGCAGCTCAGGTGCAAATGGGTGATGTGGGGCGCTTCAACGCGCTGCAAATGACCACTTTCGCAACGCTCGTGCCTTGCCCTGTGCCGAATCCGCCGCCGCCCAGCGACTGGGTGACGAATCCCGCCTACACAGCTTCGTTTTCCATGTCGTCCAGCGCCTGCCTCACGGCTTTTCATCAGGTGCATGTGACCGAACAAGCCACGCGGGCTTTGTTTGATGCGGCCTTGCTGCCCGCTGCTGCCGCGCTGTGGAAAGTGTCGCCAGCAACTTTGCAGGGCCAAACGGTTTGGCAAGGAGGGCGATTGCTTGTGCCCAGCCAAAGTGCATTGCAACCCCTCACGCTTGCCGCCTTAGCCACACAGATTTACGGCGCTGGCTTGCCCAGAGCCGCCATGGTGCATGGTCTGTACCAAGGCTCATGGGTCAGCGCGAGCTACTGGGTGGCTGGCAGCATGCGCCAGATGCCGATTGACGGCTTGGCGCTGCAAAGCTCAGGCGCAGGGCAGGGCTGGCAAGTCATCACCCGGCAAAACGTGATTCCACCCGAACCGAATGCAAGGTTGTATGGCCGCAGCTTGTACGCGCCTTCGGGCGCTCTGATTGCGGTGGAGATCGATTTGAAAACCGGGCAGCCCAAGGTGTCGCAGGTCGAGCTGTGGGTGGATGCGGGAAAGGTGCTGCAACCTGATTTGCTGAAGGGCCAAGCCGAGGGCGGTATTGCCATGGGCATTGGGTATGCGTTGCTGGAAAACTTGCCGTTGGAAGCCGGTGGCGCGGGCGATGGCCGCTGGAATTTGGACCGCTACCACGTGGCGCTCGCTTCCGATATGCCGCGCAAGCTCAGCATCACGCCTTTGCCCAGCACCGAGACCACGGCTAAAGGCATTGCTGAGGCTGTACTTTGTCCAATTACCCCAGCGGTGGCCAACGCAATTGCGCACGCGACTGGCAAGCGTTTTTACAACCTGCCGATCACGGCAGCGCAAATCAAGGGAGCATGAAATGACCACGAAGAACGTCACCGTGAGCTTCACGCTCAACAACCGCCCGATCACCGCCACCGTGCCTGACGATTTGGCCTTGGTGGACTATCTGCAAGAGGAGCAGGGTTTATCGGGCACGCGATTGTGTTGCGGCATCGGCGTGTGCAGGGTCTGCACCGTGAAAGCGCAGCGCGTGCCCTCTGCTCAAGGCCAGCCGATGCTTGCTTGCTCCACGCCTGTGGCGCTTTTGCAAGGACAGAGCATCACCACAGTGGAAGGCGTGGGCAGCCCAAATGCGCCGAGCATAGTACAGCAGGCCTTCCTCGATTATTTCGCGTTCCAATGCGGCTACTGCACGCCCGGTTTCGTGATGGCGACCACGATGCTGATAGAGCGCTTGCGTGTTGCTCCCGTGCAAACCAGCCAGCTTGATGCGGCGATTGAAGAAGCCGTTGGCCAGCACATTTGCCGTTGCACCGGCTATGCCAAATACTATGCGGCCATCAAATCGGTGATCTTGTCGGAGAAAGGGCTGGTGAAATGAAACGTCTTATCGCTTTGATGCTGTTTGCAGCCACCGCGCAGGCGCAAACCTTTTACCAATACGGCGCAGAATGTGCCAAACAAGTCGCGCCCATTCAAGCTTTCAGCTGCATGGCGGGTGATGTGATTCCAATCACGGTGAATGGCCAAATCACCACCAGCTACACCGCCACCTGCGACAAGCCCTCCTTGCTCCCGCCCACACCCGGATCCAATCAACAAGGCCAGTGCGTGCCGGGTTCCAGAGCTCTGGTGCTACGCGATGACCCAGTGGCGCAGATCAGTGTGATTTGTCGCAAGCATGTGGTGCGCGAGCCAAAGAGCCCCTTATTTGACGAGATCAATATCGTCTCGCACAACCTGAAAAACGGCAAAACATGCTGGTTCACAGCCAAAGCCGCTCTGCCTTACCAAGTGGATCGCGGCATCAACGGGGCGCGTCTTGTGCCCTCTCCCAGTAGCCAGCCGAGCAGCAAAGCGCCTCGAGGATACGAGCAGATTGACCCCACCAGCGAAGCCTTGGTTTCGGACTGGAAAGTTACCCAAACCACTTTGCCCAACCCTGCTGCAATCTGGATGAGCCCCAATGAGCTGGTGCGCAGAGAGCCTGCCTGCACCACCTGCCACGACAGCGGGCCATTCATGTACAGCCCCTACATTGCGCAAACCACGAAACTGCCCGGCGACCCGTTTGGCAAATACCAACCGCGCGCCATCGGCCAAGCCTTCAAAGTCTGGCCGCAGCCTTTTGCGATTTCCACGCGCGGCAACACCTGCACCACCTGCCACCGCATGGGCAACATGAATTCTTGTAACGCCGCCACCCAAATGGCCACCGGGCAAGCCACACCAATGGGCACGAGCGCAGCTGGCCAGCAATTCCCACTATCCCACTGGATGAGCCCCGGCAATCTGCACAGCTTGGCGCAGTGGAACGAAGCCTTCAATAGAAGCGCCAAAAAGATCAGCGATTGTTGCGCAAACCCGAAAGGCGCAGGCTGCCAGATCACACGGTATGATCGTTGATTGCTACTTAATTGATAGCAGTCAACGCAGGTTTTATGCCGGCGGATGGCCTGAAACATCTTCAGACCAAGGCTGGATAGGCTGTGAAAGAGCTTACTTCGGTGCGAGACGGATCGCACCGTCAAGGCGGATGGTCTCGCCGTTGAGTAAGTCGTTGTCGAAGATGTGCAGCGCGAGTTTGGCGTAATCTTGCGGCGTGCCGAGACGGGAAGGGAAGGGCACGGCGGCGGCAAGCGCGTCTTGCACATCCTGCGGCATGCCAACCATCATCGGCGTGCCCATGATGCCGGGGGCGATGGTGCAGACGCGGATGCCGATTTTGGACAGGTCGCGCGCGATCGGTAGCGTCATACCCACGATGCCGCCTTTGGAGGCGGAATACGCTGCTTGGCCGATCTGGCCGTCATAGGCCGCCACAGAAGCCGTGTTGATGATGCAGCCGCGCTCTTTGGTGGGCTCGGGCTCGTTTTTGCTCATGGCATCGGCGGCCAAGCGAATCATGTTGAAGCTGCCGATCAAGTTGATCGTCACGGTTTTTTTGAAGGCATCGTAGTTGTGCGGGCCGTTCTTGCCCACGGTACGCTCGGCGCTGGCGATGCCTGCGCAGTTCACGAGACCTATCAGCTTGCCCATGGAGACTGCTTTGGCGACCACTGCTTGGCCATCAGCCTCGCTGGTCACATCGCATTTCACGAATGCGCCACCGATTTCTTTTGCGACTGCTTCGCCTTTTTCGGCTTGCATATCGGCAATCAGCACCTTGCCGCCTTGCGCTGCAAGCATTCGCGCAGTGCCTTCGCCCAAGCCAGATGCGCCGCCGGTGACGATGAAAACTTTGTCTTTGATTTGCATAGTGATTCCTAGGGAGAGAAGAATTTTTTGAACGCAGAGGACGCGAAAACTTTGCAGAGGACGCAAAAAAGAAACAGCCAAATTTTGGTTTTCTTTTCTGTGGCCTCTGCGCAACCTTCGCGTCCTCTGCGTTCAAAAATGAGGTGTTTGAATTTTTGTTGACGTTAACGTAAACGTCAATCAAGCTCTAATTATGTAGCAACTTGAGGCTGCATTTCGATTTCATTGAAGGCTAAGTGATCCACATAGGCTTGTGCCAGGTGCCTGGAAATGGTGTCGAACGCGAGAGGCTTACCGCATTCAGTGCAGAACAAACCAGGCTTTGTGGGCGAGCCACAGGTCGTGTGCTGTAGCTCAATCATCGGGCCATAGTCTCCGCTTTCAAAAGTGTCGCCCCAAGCCATGACGCTCATCAGCACTGGGAATAGAGCTTGCCCTTTGCTTGTGAGCGCGTAGTCGTAGCGACGCGCATCTGTGGCGCTCAATTGCTTGCTGATGATGTTGCCATCCTGTAGTTTTTTCAGGCGTGCCGTCAACACATTGCTGGCCATACCGGTGTTTTGTAGCATTTCGTCAAACCGACCGCTGCCCCAAAACAGCTCTCGCAGGATCACGATGCTCCAAGCATCGCCGATCCATTGCGTTGCGCGAAAGATGGAGCATTGCGGCCTGAGCAATTGCGCAGCTCGTGCGCCTGCTTCGCTAGTGCCGACGCTTTGGCGTAGCTTGGTGAGGTCGGCGCGGCGTGGCTTGGGCTGGATTCTTTTCATGATGGTGTTATTTTGCTTTCAAATTAAAAGTTAATGTAGAATTCTTGTATTACTTTCAATTTGCAAGCAAAATGAATCTTCGAATCCTCCAAATCGCCACAGCCGTGCTCGGCTTGATTCCAATTTTGACGGGCCTGGTGGGGCTCATGGGCGTAGCAGACCCACTCTATGTGCGCGAAGGCGTGCCTGCGACTGCCAAAGCCTTGGACAGCAACCTTCGCTTTTTCAGCGGTGTGTGGCTGGGTTTGGGGCTGTGGTTGATCTGGTTGGTGCCACGGATTGCGACACAAACGCTGCTGTTTCGCGTGTTTTGGAGCATGATCTTCGTTGGCGGAATCGGGCGCATTCTCTCGCTGGCGATGGTGGGTACGCCGGCGATGCCGGTTGGCGCAGTGGTCTGGGCAGTCACTGCGTTAGAAATAGTGGGTGCACCACTGTTCATTTGGTGGCAATCGCGGGTCGCGAAGGAAACGGCTTGGGATGAAGCTAGGAGCTGACTCCACTCGTTAATGAGAAGGTCGATGACGTTGGCGAGATAATCCGCCAATGCTTTTATTCAAAACATTTCAGCGAATAACGTGTTTAGGATGCGTGGCGCTGTTGATCGCTTGCACTACGCTACCGGTTAAAACCGATGCGCCGCCCGGTAGCGGCTCGTCTACCGTCACTCAGCCACCGATTGCGCCTAAGCGCCCGCCCAAGATTGGCCTCGCGCTTGGCGGCGGCGCGGCGCGGGGGTTTGCGCATGTGGGCGTGATTGCGGCGCTGGAAGAAGCGGGCATCAAGGTGGACTATGTGGTGGGCACTTCTGCTGGCTCCTTGGTCGGCGCGATTTACGCTTCTGGCAAGAATGCCGCGCAGTTGCAAGAGATTGCCATGAAGATGGAAGAGGCGGAGATTACCGACTGGACGCTGCCTTTCTTTGGTCGGGGCGTGTTGCGTGGTGAGGCGCTGTCCAACTATGTGAACCGGCAGGTCAGCAACAAGCTGATGGAGAGTTTTCCTGTGCCGTTTGGGGTGGTGGCGACCGATTTGAAAACCGGGCAAGGCGTCTTGTTTCAGCGCGGCGACACGGGGCTGGCCGTGCGTGCCTCCAGTGCCGTGCCTTCGGTGTTCACGCCAGTGAAAATTGGCGAACGGGAGTTCGTCGATGGTGGTTTGGTGGCACCTGTGCCAGTGCGTTTTGCCAAGCAGATGGGCGCGGAGCTGGTGATCGCGGTGGATATTTCTACCGCGCCCGAGGGCAACAATGCCGACGGCACAATTGCTGTGCTGCTTCAAACCTTTGCCATCATGGGCAAGAGCATCAATGAATATGCCTTACTCGGCGCTGAGGTCGTGGTGCGTCCCGAGCTGGTTGGGGTGAGGAGCGGCGATTTCACCGCCAAGCGCCGAGCGATTGATGCCGGCAAACTCGCCATGCAGCGCCAGATGCCGCAATTGAAAACGGCCATAGAAGCCCAATCCAGATAAAGCCATGAGCAAAGCCTTCACCAAAGAAACAGACAGCGATGATGAGGAAGACCTCAGCGGCGCGCCGCCGATTCCCGCAGGCAGCAAAAATTACATCACCCGAGCTGGCTACGACCGCTTGCAGCTCGAACTCAAAACATTGATGGATGACGAACGCCCCAACGTGGTGGAAGCGGTGCATTGGGCGGCCAAAAACGGTGACCGCAGCGAAAACGGCGATTACCTCTATGGCAAGAAACGCCTTCGCGAAATTGACCGGCGCATCCGCTTTCTCACCAAGCGGCTGGAGATTGCGGAAGTGGTCGATTCCTCCAAACATGTGGGTAGCGATCAAGTCTATTTCGGCGCGACTGTGACGTATGCCGATGGCGCAGGCGTTGAGAGAACCATCACGATTTTGGGCATTGACGAGGCTGACAACACGCGCGGAGAGGTCAGTTGGAGCTCGCCGATTGCCCGCGCCTTACTGAAAAGCCGCGAGGGCGATGAAGTCCGTTTGCACACGCCGGCGGGGGTGCAGATGCTGGAGATCATGCGTGTGGA
Source organism: Allobrachymonas sp. (assembly GCA_046076625.1). Lineage (GTDB taxonomy): Bacteria > Pseudomonadota > Gammaproteobacteria > Burkholderiales > Burkholderiaceae_C > JANMDU01. The sequence goes on along the minus strand of JBJTSL010000279.1, from coordinate 3,640 downwards.
GTATTTGGTGCGCTGAAGATGTCGCTCCAGACAATGCGGCTGCGTGTGTGAGTCGCCTCAAGCGCAATCAACGAACACAGACCAAGGAAAAAACTTGATTCTGCCCGGCATCCAATCTGCATAGATTGCTACTCTTTTGGTAGCATTCAACCCGCAGAGTGTTCCGCCAACTTCTCCTGCAACCACGCCCTGAAATGCACCAAAGGCGTGAGTTGAGCCTTGGATTCCGGAAAGCACAGGTAGTAGCCACTGTCATCGGTGTAGCCATCATCCAAGGGCGCGGAGACGAGACCAGAAGCCACATCATCTAGCACCAAACAGCGCGGTACGAGCGCGAGACCCATGCCAGCCATCACGGCGCGGATGAGGCTGTGAAATTGATCAAGTTGCGGGCCCGAGAGCGGGTTGATGCTGCTCACGCCATGCGCCTCGCACCAATGCGCCCACGCTTGCGGTACGGTGGCGTGTTGGAGGAGGGTGAATTTGGCGATATCGTGCGGCTTTTTGAGCAGTGGCTTTCCACGCGGGGACGGCGGCGCAATCAGCATCACCTCGCGGCCCGTGAGGTACTGCGCGACCGCGCCCGGCCAATGGCCTTGGCCGAAGAGAATGGAGCAATCAAGATCCGCGCGGTCAAAGGTGTAGCCTTGCGCGAAGGGCACAAAATGCAGCGCAATCTGCGGATGTTTGCGCTGAAAATCTGGCAGGCGCGGGATCAACCATTTGGCGGCAAACGTGGGCAAGCAAGAGATGTGCAAAGCGCCTCCACCATCACCACTGGTGATCACATCCAACGTGGCGGCTTCAAGCTGCGCGAGCAGCGGGCGCACAGCTGCTTCGTAGCGCACGCCTGCGGGTGTGAGCACCAAGCGCTTGCGCACGCGCTCAAACAAATTCACGCCGAGGCTGCCCTCTAGCTCCAAGATTTGTTTGCTCACGGCGCTTTGCGTCAGGTGCAGGGCATCGGCAGCGCGTGAGATGCTGTCATGCCTTGCGGTCATCACAAAGGCGCGCAGCAGGTGAGTGGGCGGATGGAGTTTGCGAAGGGTCATGCCCTGGATACTGCCTTGAGATGAGTGGGTGTGGCTCAGGGTTAACCAGTAAATATTCAGTCTGATTTGGAATGTTATTCGGCGCATCTTTCGCTTTTCAATCAAAGTTTTTAGAGCAAGAATCGCGTCATCACCACTTCAATGAAGGTATTCATCATGAAACGCAGGCATATTCTTTCTTTCTCCACAGCTGCGGCATCTGCTGCTGTGCTGCCACCTTTGTTCGCGCAAACCAAGCCGCTGCGCTTGGTCGTACCGTTCCCGCCCGGCGGCGCAACCGACATCACGGCGCGCGCTTTGCAAGAGCCCGTGGGCAAAGCGCTGGGCATGCCCGTGATCGTCGAAAACAAAGCGGGCGCGGGTGGCTGAATTGGCGTAAGTGAGGTGGCCAAAGCGGCCCCGGATGGCTTGACGCTTGGCGTGGCGACGCTCTCCACGCACGGCGTGAACCCTGCGGTTTACAAGAAATTGCCTTATGACCCGCTCAAGGATTTTGCACCCGTGAGCGAGCTGGTCAAAGCACCGGGCGTGCTCGTGGTCAATGCCAAACTGCCAGTCAATAGTTTGGAAGAGTTCATCAAATACCTCAAGACCAACCCCGGTAAGGTCAGCTATGCCTCGCCGGGCAATGGCACGATTGGCCATATGTGGGGCGAGCTGTTCAAGAGCACGACCAATACCTTCATGGTGCATATTCCGTATCGTGGCGCAGGCCCAGCGATTACGGATGTCATCGGTGGGCAGGTGCAGGTGTATTTCGACCAAGTGGCCTCATCGCTGCCACATATACAAGGCGGCCGTTTGAAGGCGCTGGCCGTGGCTTGGGGCACGCGCCTAGATGTGCTCAAAGACATCCCAACCTATGGCGAGAAAGCCTTGTTTGCCAACAATGATGCTTCGTGGTTTGGCTTGGTGGCACCTGCTGGCACCCCTGCTGCGATGGTCAGTCGCATTCAGCAAGCGGTGAGCGCAGCGCTGAAGGATGCTGCATTGGCAGAAAAGCTCAAAGGACAGGGCTTATTCGCCTCGGGCAGCCGCCCGGAGGAATTTGCCACGCAAATCCGAAAAGAAATCGACAAGATGCAGCGTATCGCCAAGTTTGCCAAGATCAGTTCGGATTAAGCTCTAGCCACTATGCATTTTGTGACCACGCACGGGGGCAGCTCGCCCCTCGTGCTCGACTCGCCGCACAGCGGCACGTTTTACCCGCCCGATTTCGGTTTCGCCTGCAATCTGGTGCGACTGCGGCGCGCCGAAGACACGCATGTGGACAAGCTCTACAGCTTCGCGCCTGAGCTGGGTTGCGCTTGGATTGAGGCGCATTTTCCGCGCAGCTATTTGGATGCGAACCGCAACCTCACGGAGGTAGACCCCGACATGCTCGATGGCGTTTGGTCGCATGCGGTGGAACTGAGCGATCCCTATGTGCTGTCCAAACGGCGCCTGGGCAAAGGCTTGATTTGGCGCGCGACGGATGACGGTGAGCCGCTGTATTCACGCAAGCTCAGCGTGCAAGAAGTTGAGCAGCGCATCGAGACATGTTGGAAGCCGTATCACGCCGCGGTGAAAGCTGCAATTGATGCAGCGCATGCGCGGCATGGCTACAGCCTGCACATTAACTGCCACAGCATGCCCGAGGTGGCAGGCAGCCATGCCACAGATTTTCCAGGCATCAAGCATCCTGATTTCGTGCTCGGTAACCGCGACCACAGCACTTCCAGCGAGGCAGTGCTGCTGTATATACAGGAGCAGCTCATCAAGATGGGCTATGGCGTGGCACTCAATCACCCTTACAAAGGGGTGGAGCTGGTGCGCCGCTACGGGCAGCCTGCGCAGCATCGGCACAGCGTGCAAATCGAGATCAACCGCGCGTTGTACATGAACGAGCATACGCTGGAGCTCACCGAGGGTTTTGCCCCTTTGCGAGACAAGCTCAAGGCGCTGGTGCTGGCTTTGCAGAGTGTTGACCCGAGATAAGCAATGGAACAGATAGAAACCGTGGTGGTCGGTGCGGGTGTGGTGGGCTTGGCTGTGGCACGAGCTTTGGCGCTGGCCGGGCATGAGGTGATGGTGATTGAGCGGGAACACGCCATTGGCCAAGGGGTGAGCTCGCGCAACAGCGAAGTGATTCACGCCGGGCTGTATTACCCCACAGGTTCTCTCAAGGCGCGGCTTTGCGTGCGCGGCAAAGAGTTGCTGTATGGGTATGTGGATGAGCGTGGCTTGCCTTACCGAAGATGCGGCAAACTCATTGTGGCCAGCGATGATTCGCAATTACCCAAACTGGCAGCGATTGAGAAGCAGGCGGCTGCCAATGGCGTGCCAGTGCAGCGCCTCTCGCGCGAAGAGGCGAAGGGGCTGGAGCCCCAGCTCGAATGCGTGGCCGCGTTGCTCTCTCCCACCACCGGCATCGTGAGCAGCCATGATTTGATGACGAGCCTGCAAGGCGATTTGGAAAACGCAGGCGGCATGGTGGCGTTGGCGACTGAAGTGAAAAAAGTGCGGTTTCTAAAGCCGAATGAGCCACTCGCCGGCGTATTATCTGCGCAGAGTGCTATAAATTCAGGAGTTTCTTGCGAAGACATTGA
>JBJTSL010000278.1:0-2152 GCA_046076625.1 Allobrachymonas sp. | reverse complement strand
GCAACGGCATAACCAGCATCGACCAAAGCTCTTACCAAATCCAACATTGGCCAAGGTGCACCTCCCGACCCATGCGAGATGGCAACTAGCGGGCGTTTGCGGGTATCAGGAAGGAACGCGCCATTGACGCTCAAGCGAAGGGCAAATGGGCCACGCTGAACCTCTGTCTCAGCCGAGCTACTCGGATAAAACAAGGTGACTTCGGGTCGACCACTTTCAGGGGGCAGTACGCGCATTCCGAGTGAGGCTGCTTGCGTCGCACTGGCTAGCAAGCACAGGACCAGCGTCGTCCATACTGAGCGAAGATTGAGTGTCATTGCTTTACTCCTTACCAGGGATCACGTTGGGTTTGCAGGCGCGCACGTTCGGCCTGCAGTAGGCGCTCATGCAGGGCGCTGCCGGGACTTGCCAGCCAGACCGCTGCGCCATGGATCGCGAGCCCCAAGCCCCAACCCGCGAGTGGAAAAACCGCCCACGCCTTGCCGCTTAAGAAACTCAAGAAGAGAAGCAGGGTATTGACGCATACAAACACCGCCGCATGGATAAACCAGCCAAGCTTTGCGCCAGCACGGCGCCGCGCGAGTCGCTCGATTTCTGTGGGGCTGAGAGTGGATGAAGTCAGGTGCGAAGAATTGTGGGTGAGTTGCATGGTGATCTCCTGTGACAAAAGGTGGGTCCAGTCTGGGTACCAACGGTCTAGAAAGTGATTCGGCGTGAGGGTGAATGCATACTGATGACAGCGCCTACCGCGCAAGGTGTTGGCGATGGAATTTCACAATCTGCTCGTGGGCTGATTCGCGCAATGCCGCGTCGAATCCGGGGGTGGGCATGCCGCCTCGCACTTGCTGAGCAGCGACATCTTTGGCGACAGATTCCGGCCAAGGCCAAAGCACATCAAAGTGGCCACCAGGGAGCTTCGCAAGTTGAACGCTGGTTTTGACGTGGCGCAGCACCCGATCCGAGTGAAAGCGTGGCAACAGCACCAGATCTTGCTGCGCGCTGACAACGGCCACAGGAATTTGAATGCGTGCCAAACTTTCTTCGCTAAAAATGGCCGCCAACGGAACCATCAAACTCACAGAGGCGATGCGTGCATCTTGCCGTGGATCAGGCTGCGTTGCGCTGATGTCTCGTCCGCCTTTGACAAGTTTTAGATCACTGGGCAGAAACACCTCTGGCACGCCCTGAGCACGTTTGAAACTCGCTTCACGAGTGCTTCGCGCCGCGCCTTCCTTGGCTCCATTGAAACAAAAACCTTCGTCTTCTTTCTCATACTCGCCGCAATGGCGGACCACATTGAGCGTCCTCCATTGCGCACCAGCCAGTGTCAATCCCGTCACACCGCCGGCCGACATGCCATGCACGCCGACCTTACTTAGATCCAGTCGGTTCGCCCAGTAACTATCTTGACCTAACGCATTGAGGACTTGGATGATTTCGCTCGGGCGGCGCTCAAAGCTGACAGGGCCAGCGTCCCGCGCGTCCATGTAGTTGTCACCTTGATGTAGCGGCTGGACCACAACGAATCCTGCCTTGGCTAGCGCGGCTGCCAAGGCATGATCAGCGATGGCGCTGCCGCCGGAGCCATGCGACATGATGATCAGGCGTTGACGTTGCTCTAAGGCGGGGGCATCCAAAGCAACATCAACTGTGAATGGGCCTCGTGTCAATGGCTTTGTCTTCTCCGGTGTGGGGTAGACCAAGGTAGTGGCGACTTTGCCCAGCATGACTTCGCGCATGCCAATTTGCGCAGATGCATGATGCGTTGCGCACAGGCTCGCAGTCAGGATCAATGGCATGATGAGAGAACGTAGTTTCATAGGTGTCCTTTGGGTGGTTTGATTCGCGTCAATTTCAGTCTTGCGAGCGATAGTTGGGTGAAGGGCGATCGATTCAGCTCCACAGCCAATTACCAAGCAAACGGCCTGGCATCAGAGTGAATGCGCCGGCGATCAAGCAGCTGCCGACATACAGGTTGATCATGGCGATACGGTGAGCACGGACGTTTTTGCGGGCCAGAAACCAAAAAGCGGCAAACAAACCGATGAGCGTGCCCGGGATGAAAATCAAGTGAATCCAAGAAAACGTGCCAATCAGCGGAAAAGTCGAGCGAATGAAGAGCGAAGAAATCGCCGCAGTGAGCATCAGCGTA
>JBJTSL010000277.1:0-8004 GCA_046076625.1 Allobrachymonas sp. | reverse complement strand
CGAGAAGCAACTGCGCGAGCTGCACATCAAGCTACGCAACCCGGTCGCGGCGCATTGATGGACGGGAAGGCGGGGTTTCAATTCGTAATTGCTATTGAATGGATAGCATTGCACGCAGATTTCATGCCGGCCAAAGCCTCTGAACGCTTGAAAATCAAAAAGTGATTGTCACCGTATGCGGTTGCGTTGCGGTGCACGAACTACTGCATGTGCCCGCTTGATTGGCAGGGATCGTGCCCGTGATGCGGATGATTTGATCGCTACCAGTGCCAATGCCACTGCTAACATCAGGATTGCTGTTCAGACCAATGCTCATGTTGTAATTCAGACCCAGCAGTGGAGCGAGTGGGGGGCTGACAGCGAGTGACCATCCCAATCCGGGGCTGCACCTCAGAAAAAAGATCGGCTTCAGCGTTTGCGCTGTAGGGCTGAACGAGGTGTAGTTGAAATTCATGTTCTGCGGGGGCATGACGAACTCGCATTTGGCCCCCACATCGACCGTATAGCCAGCGGTTGCAGGAGCGGAGACCGCGCCAGCATCGCTGTTGGGATACTGTGCAGTGACCAAAAAACTGTCGTTGTAGATGCCGGCAGTAGGTAGCTCCGGATTGCCTCCTGTAGTGCCGCGCACGCGCACACAGTAGCCCCATGTGGCGGATGCGCTAGATGCGCCCGTTGCAAAGGTCAAAGTGCCTCGAATCACATCGGTGAAGCCAGTCAGTGGTGCGCGCCAGTCGGTGAGATTGCCGCATACTGCTGTGCCACCCACCACAGCGCCCCGGCGCAAAATATAGTTGAGGTAGGTCTCTGTTGCTCCTAGCTCTGCGCGACGGAATGGGGCAGTTGTACGGGGGTTGCTGCCATCATCGGCTTTGATGCGATACGTCAGGGTGGTTGGATCGTTGAGCGGATCGCGGGTGCATGTAATCGTGACACTGCCATTGGCGTTCACATTGTTGCCGGTATAGATCGCACTCACACTGGTGGCCGTCATGTTGCAGTTGAACGCTGCCAACGCAGGCAAGCAGAACATTCCAAGGCATGTCAGTAAAGCGTGTTTAAGCCATTTCATCGCGCAACTCCTTCGCAGCGCAATGGTCCGAGCCGCAGGATATCGTCGCCCTTGCCGTCAGGCGGCAATTTAACGGAGATGCTGCAGCTGCCGCCATTGTGTTTGAGCTTCAAGACATTCTTCGGTTGCAAGCCCGTGATGAATGCTTCACCGCGACGCGCGACGAAGAATTCTTGCTTATCGCCCACCAATTCAATTTCTGCGCCCGCCGGCGCATCTTGTCCGTCGGCGAAGACGATTTTGATGAGTGCCGCGCGGCCTGTGCGCACGGGGAAAACGACTTTCACGCCGCTTCGCGCAGCCGGCACAGCCGTTTGTTCGATGCTGTCGATCTCAGCGCTGATGGGCAGCTCAGATGGATCAAGGCGGATGTTGTTGCGCTGAAAGGCTTGCAGGCGTGGCAGAAAAGCGCGGCCAGATTCATCGGTGCGCGTTTGCGTATTGCCTTGGAAACCGACACCAATGCCCGCATAGCCGGGTACTTCTACGACAGCAAAACTGTCTTGTACCCGGCGCGAAGCGTGAAGCTGGCCGTCAATGAATACAAAGGCGCTTTGCAGGCCAAGGCGAATGGTTTGCTGTTGGCGGCTCGCGCTGATATCGCCGGTGACGAGCGCTTTGCTGAATTGTTGGTAAACGCCCGCCTCGGCATACGCTTTGTCTGCCCGAACGCCTGCAAGCGCGCGCCAGCCGGTGCCCAACTCACCAGCCGGGCCTTGGCTCACGCTGGTATAGGCGTCCGTTTGGCCAGCGCGATGAGTCAGGCTCGTCGTGGAGTTCATGCGATCTTCAAGGGGGATGTTCAGGCTCAGGCCAATCGAGGTGGCGGGCGCGGCCACCCCTGAGCCAAAAGCGCGTGTGGCGCTGACGCTCAACGTGCTGCGCTTGCCAAGGCGCATGGAGTAGTTGGCACTCGCAGTGAGAATCTTGCCGGACGTGTAGGAATCGATGCGCACAACGCCCAAGCCGATGGCGCCGAAACGCTCGGAGCTGTAGCTGTAGTTGAAGGCACTTTCTCGCTTTGCGGGCAAATTGGCCGCGCCTTGCCCGAGTTGTCGGTAATCGCGGCTGGCAGCGGTCACGCGGCCATTCAGCGCGTGCTGCAAATGCGTGTATTCCAGCCCTAAGCCCCATTCCGAGCCATGACCAGCGGTTTTGTCTCGGCTGCTCGCTAGGCTGAGATAACCGAGCACTTGGTTGGGCAAGGCAATGTTTAAACCGAGACCCAAGGTTTGCGTGTCTTTGCCCAGCTGTGCGGAGATTTCGCCGGTGGTTTGCTTAGAAAATCCGTAGCGGTACAGGCCAGAAACAAAACGCTGGCCAAAGTCAGCATTGGTTGTGCCGAGATTTTCGCGCACAGCGCCCAGCTCAACGCTCCAATCGCTCAAGCCTTTTTCTAGCAAGCTGCTGTGGCTAAAAAAACCTCAGTTCGGGATAAGCTACGAAAGAAATAGCAAGAACACCCTGTCAAGCGTGGACAATCGAGACCTCTAACCGTTTCGATCAGCCACAAATGAAAGGCGTTCATGGATCATCTTACCGAGCTTTACTGCCTGATGGACGATTTTTGCAAGGAATTTGAGCCTGCCTTGCATCGCCACATGATCAGCACCGGTGCGCGTAAACGTCGCAGAGCCTGCTCTTTGAGCTTGGCCGAGTTGATGACACTATTGGTGCTGTTTCATCAAGTGCGCTACCGCCAGTTCAAGCAGTTCTACCTGTGCCATGCTCTGGCTCACTTGCGCCGTGAATTCCCCCGTCTGCCCAGCTACCAGCGCTGTGTGGAGTTGATGCCGCGAGCCTGTGCGGCGCTGGCTGCTTTGTTTGAATGCCTCAAGGGACGTTGTAGTGGCATCTCCATCGCTGATTCGAGCCCGCTGGCGGTGTGTGACAACCTGCGCATCCGTCGCCATAAGGTCTTTGAGGGTATCGCCCAGCGCGGCAAAAGCTCCACGGGCTGGTTCTATGGCTTTAAGCTGCATGCGATCATCAATCATCTGGGCGAGCTCGTGGGGATCAAATTGACCGCTGGCAATGTGGATGATCGCAAGGCGCTCAAAGGCATGGCGGCAACGGATAGCTTGTTTGGCAAGCTCTTTGCCGATAAAGGATATATTGCCAAGTGGCTGACTGCGTATTTGGCCGAATGCGGCAGTCAGCTCATCACCAAGGTGCGTAAAAATATGCCTAAGCCCGATTACAGCGCTTTCGATCAAGCGATTCTCAAGCAGCGCAGTTTGATCGAGACGGTGTTTGATGAACTGAAGAACCTCAGTCAGATTGAGCACACGCGACATCGATCCGTGAGCAATTTCATGGTCAACCTGCTCTCAGGCATCATCGCTTATTGCTTGCAGCCGAAGAAACCCAAACTCAATGTCTCACGTACTGAACTCAACTCGCTTATCCCGAACTGAGGTTAACATCTATTCCATGCGCCACATCAACCGCGAGAGCGGCTGCGTCGTCATCGTGCGCCCCGACCAGTACATTGCCGGTGTCTTTCCGATGAGCGATACCAAGGCGCTTGCTTCGTTCTTTGCAGGCTTTATGCGTAGTAACTAAACGCATCGCCTACAAATTCGGTGCCAGCAATCTTTGCAGGTGTTCTTCCGTCTCGCCACGCCGCGCCGCCAAATCCTTCAGCTGGTCTTCGCCGATTTTGCCGACGTTGAAGTATTGCGCTTCAGGATGGCTGAGCATGAAGCCGCTTACGCTGGCAGCCGGGGTCATGGCCAAGCTTTCCGTTAAACCCATGCCAATGTCTTCGCATTGCAAGACGCGGAACATATCGCGTTTGGGCGAGTGATCGGGGCAGGCGGGGTAGCCGGGGGCGGGGCGGATGCCTTGGTACTTTTCAGCGATCAGCTCTTGATTGCTGAGCGATTCATTTGCCGCGTAGCCCCAGAGGTCGGTGCGCACGCGGTGGTGCAGCATCTCAGCAAAGGCTTCGGCCAAGCGGTCGGCCAGCGCCTTGAGCATGATAGCGCTGTAGTCGTCCAGATCGTCGGTGAAGAATTTTTCCTTCTTGTCCACGCCGATCCCGGCTGTGACGGCGAAGATGCCGATGTAGTCGCTTCCTTCGGGAGCAATGAAGTCACTCAGGCAGCGGCTCGGGCGCATCACGCCATCGATCATTTGCTTCTCGGTTTGCTGGCGCAGGCCGTGCCATGTCATGAGCTTGTCGCTGCGCGATTCATCGGCGTAAATGTGAATATCGTCGCCCACGGCATTGGCCGGATACAAACCGATCACGCCATTGGCCGTGAGCCAGCGGCCTTCGATCAGGCGCTGCAGCATGCGTTTGCCATCAGAGAACACGCGCTGCGCTTCCGTACCGACGATCTCGTCTTTCAAAATCTGCGGGAAGGGCCCGGCTAAATCCCAAGTCTGGAAAAAGGGCCCCCAATCGATGTATTTAGCGAGTTCTGCAAGATCGAAATTCTTAAAGAGGCGGCGGCCAATGAACTTGGGAGCGGGCGGGGTGTAAGCCGTCCAATCAATCGGTGTTTTGTTGGCGCGGGCTTTTGCCAGTGGCCACATTGGCGTTTGCTTTTTGTTGGCGTGCAATTCGCGCACTTTGACGTAATCGGCATTCAACTCAGCGATGTATTTGCTGGCTTGATCGGAGAGCAGGCTTTGCGCCACGCCTACGCTGCGAGACGCATCAGGCACATACACCACCGGGCCTTCATAGTGCGGCGCGATTTTCACGGCAGTGTGAACCCGTGAAGTCGTTGCGCCGCCAATCAGCAGCGGGATTTTATTGATGCGGAAATGATCGTCTTTCTGCATCTCGGCGGCCACATATTGCATCTCTTCGAGCGATGGCGTAATGAGGCCGGAGAGGCCCACGATATCCGCACCCTCGACCTTGGCCTTGGCCAATATCTCATGGCAAGGCACCATCACGCCCATGTTCACCACATCAAAGTTATTGCACTGCAAGACGACGGTGACGATGTTTTTCCCAATGTCGTGCACATCGCCTTTCACAGTGGCGATGATGATCTTGCCTTTGGTGCGCACATCCTGCCCCGCCGCCTCCATCTGCTTTTTTTCTTCTTCGATGTAGGGAATCAAATGCGCCACGGCCTGCTTCATCACGCGCGCTGATTTCACCACCTGCGGGAGGAACATCTTGCCCTGCCCAAACAAATCACCCACGATGTTCATGCCATCCATCAGCGGGCCTTCGATCACATGCAGCGGCCTGCCGCCCGTGGCTTTGATCGCTTGATAGCTCTCTTCCGTGTCGGCCACAATGAAATCCGTGATGCCGTGAATCAGCGCATGCGCCAAGCGGCCGTTCACATCTTTTTCACGCCATACCAGCTTGGTCGATTCATCTTTGGCCGCGCCTTTTAATCCTTCTGCGGCGGTGACTAATTTTTCCCCCGCATCGGGATGGCGATTTAAAACAACATCCTCGACCAGCTCACGCAGCTTCGGCTCGATCTGTTCGTACACGCCCAACTGCCCCGCATTCACAATGCCCATGTCCATACCCGCTTGGATTGCGTGGTAGAGGAACACGGTGTGAATCGCTTCGCGCACATGGTCGTTGCCACGGAAACTGAAACTCACATTGCTGACGCCGCCCGACACCTTCGCGCCCGGCAAATTCTGCTTGATCCAGCGCGTGGCTTCGATGAAATCCACCGCATAGTTGTTGTGCTCTTCAATGCCGGTGGCAATCGCAAAAATGTTCGGATCAAAAATAATGTCTTCCGCGGGGAAGCCCACCTCATCGACCAGAATGCGATACGCCCGTTCACAAATCTCGACCTTGCGCGCATAGGTATCGGCCTGGCCCTTTTCGTCAAACGCCATCACCACGGCGGCAGCGCCATAGCGCCTGAGCAGCTTGGCCTGATGCGTGAACGCCTCCACGCCCTCTTTCATGGAAATCGAGTTGACGATCCCCTTGCCCTGAATGCAGCGCAGCCCCGCCTCGATCACGCTCCATTTTGAAGAGTCAATCATGATTGGCACGCGGGCGATGTCGGGCTCGCTGGCAATCAGGTTGAGGAATTTCACCATCGCGGCCTGGCTGTCCAGCATGGCCTCGTCCATGTTGATGTCGATGATCTGCGCACCGTTTTCTACCTGCTGGCGCGCCACGGCCAAGGCCTGCTCGTATTCACCATTCAAAATCATCCGGGCAAAGGCTTTCGAGCCCGTCACATTGGTGCGTTCGCCCACGTTCACGAACAAAGTGCCCTCAGCAATCTTCACGGGCTCCAAGCCAGACAACATCATGGGCGGAACTGACGACGAGGCGGAAGTTTTGGAAGAATCAGACACGGGGCTCACCTGAACAAAATATTCAATCGGTGAGCGCCGTTCGCCAAATCAGTAGGGGGTACTGTCTCCAAGCCTGACAAATCTTGGACAGATTTGCTGCAACGCTCCTTGGAGGAGTATGATTTTACCTCCACTGAACCCACACCATGTTCAAAAAACTCTTCTCCCGCTCCTCTGAAGACTTTGCTCACACCGAGCAACAAACCGTCATCGACGGGGAATTGGCTGAGCGCCTGCAAAAGCTGGATGGTTCTGACATGGCCGCCCTCGCTGCCGAGCTGTTGGCCGCACCCACCGCCATGATGCGCCTTTCCATTGACGAGGCGCGCGTTGTGGTCAGTTATATGCAGCCGCGCATCTTTGACGAAGGCACGGTGTTCATCCAAGAGGGCGACAAAAACAATACCGATTACATGGTGCTGGTGCTCGATGGCGAAGTCACCGTGGAGAGCATCGTGGTCAGCCGCACCACGCCGGTGACCACCGCCGTGCTCGGCTCGGGCAGCTTGCTGGGCGAAATGGGTATTGTGGATGGCGAGCCCCGCTCGGCCACCTGCACCGCCACCAGCAAAGTGCGCGCCGCCATTTTCACCCGTAGCGCACTGGAGAAAATGCTCACGGAGTACCCTCAAATCGGCTGCAAATTCATGATGGCCATTTCCCTGCGAATCGCCGAACGCCTGCGCGACACCGCCGACAAACTCAAGCTCTACACCCAGCTCACGCAGGCCATGCAGCAAGAGATTGACCGCTTGATGCCGACTTGAGGCTTTCAAGTCGGCCAACACCGGGAAAACCCACCCCCGCGTAAAATGCGGGCATGAGCACCATTGAAGCCCTCTCGCCCGTTGTTCGCGAAGCGCAATCCGCTGAGAATTACAACGCCTCGGCCAAACAAAAGGCTGCCGCCAAACTCAGCCGCATTCCGATCAAGGTCGAGCAAGGGGAGTTGCTCAAAAAACCCGATTGGATTCGCGTCAAAGCCGGCTCGCCGTCCACGCGCTTTTACGAAATCAAGCAAATCCTGCGCGAACATAAGCTGCACACAGTCTGCGAAGAAGCCAGCTGCCCCAACATCGGCGAATGCTTTGGCAAAGGCACGGCCACCTTCATGATCATGGGCGACAAATGCACGCGCCGCTGCCCGTTTTGCGATGTGGGCCATGGACGGCCCGATCCGCTGGATGTGAACGAGCCGGAGAATCTGGCCAAAACCATTGCCGCGCTGAAATTGAAATACGTCGTCATCACCAGCGTGGACCGCGACGATCTGCGCGATGGTGGTGCGGCGCACTTTGTGGAGTGCATCCGCAAGACGCGCTAGCTGTCACCCGCCACGCAGATCGAAATTTTGGTGCCCGACTTCCGCGGCCGCGACGACCGCGCGCTCGAGATCCTGAAGGCCGCGCCGCCCGACGTGATGAACCACAACCTCGAGACCATCCCGCGCCTGTACAAGGAGGCCCGCCCCGGCAGCGACTACGCCTTCAGCCTGAACCTGCTGAAGAAGTTCAAGCAGGCGGTGCCGGGCGTGCCCACCAATAGCGGCCTGATGGTGGGACTGGGCGAAACCTACGAAGAGATCCTCGAGGTCATGCGCGACATGCGCGCGCACCAAAGCGACA
>JBJTSL010000276.1:0-2126 GCA_046076625.1 Allobrachymonas sp. | reverse complement strand
CGTGCGCGAGATCAGCAAGCTGGGCGGCGATGTGAGCCAGTTGGTCAGCCCGCAGGTGGCGCAGGTGCTCGAAGCGGCGCATCGCCCGAAGTTGCAGGCCTGAAGCCCAGGCGAGAGACGATCATGGCACTGCGCATCACCGACGAATGCATCAACTGCGATGTCTGCGAGCCCGAATGCCCGAATGAAGCGATTTACATGGGCAAGGAAATCTACGAAATCCATCCGCATAAGTGCACCGAGTGCGTCGGCCACTTTGATGAACCGCAGTGCGTGCAAGTGTGCCCCGTGGCCTGCATTGACACGCATCCCGAGCATCAGGAAAACCGCGAAACCTTGTATCAGAAGTTCCTGCGTTTGCAGCCTGTGAAGGCTTGATTTTTCAACGTTTTGGGCAGTACGCCGGCATAGAAACTGGGTAGATTGCTACACAATCAATAGCATATTTGCTGAAGCTTCACTTCATCAAGCTGGGTAGCCACAAGCTCAGTTGGGGAAATGCAATCAACACCCCGAGCACCGCAACCATGATGAGCACGAAGGGCCAGCAGCCACGGAAAATGGCAGGCAGGCCGACTCGGGGCAGCAGACTGTTGAGCACAAACAAATTCATGCCTACGGGAGGCGAAATCAATCCGATTTGCACAATCATCACGATCAATACGCCAAACCACACGGGGTCAAAGCCGAGCGCCGTGACGATGGGGAAAAACAGCGGAATCGTGAGCAGCACCATGGTCAGCTCCTCCATCACCGTGCCGAGAATCACGTAGATCAGCATCATGGCTGCAATGATCATCACGGGGGACAAGCCCAGATGCGTGATCCACTCTTTCAAATCATTGGGCAAGCTCGTGAAGTTCACAAAATTCGCAAAAATCGTGGCGGCGATTAGCAGTGTGAAGAGCATGGCCGTGGTGCGCGCTGATTCCACCAGCACCTGAAACAGCACCTTCCAGGAGAGCCGCTTACGCGCCAAAGCAAACAGGAAAGCGCCCGAAGCGCCAATGCCCGCACCCTCTGATGCGGTGAACACCCCGCCATAGATACCGCCGAGCACCATGATCACGAGCAGCAACACGCCCCAAATGCCGCGTAGCGCCTTCCAGCGCTCAGGCCAAGGCGTTTTTTCGCCTGCTGGCGCATGTTCTGGGTCGCGTGAGGTAATGAACACGATGCACAGCATCATGCAGGCTGCAGTGAGCAAACCGGGAATCACGCCGGCGGCAAACAGCTTGCCTATGTTCGTCTCAGTGACGATGCCGTAAATCACCATGATGGTGGAGGGCGGAATCATGATGCCCAAAGTGCCGCCTGCGGCCATTACGCCGGTGGACAGCGAATCCGAATACCCGAGCTTTTTCATGCTCGGGTAAGCCACCTTGCTCATCGTGGCTGCTGTGGCAATCGATGAGCCGCAGATTGCGCCAAAGCCAGCGCAGGCGAGCACCGTGGCATGCGCCAAGCCGCCGCGCAAATGGCCGATAAAGGCATAAGCGGCGGCAAACAGCTCATGCGCCAAACCAGCCCGCGCGACAAAATTGCCCATGAGGATGAACAGCGGAATCACCGACAGCGTGTAGGCAAAACCGGTTTCCTGCACGACCTGGGCGGCGCTGGCAAAGGCCGGCATCCAGCCGCGCGTCAGCCCCATGCCCACCACGCCCACGATACCCATGGCAAAGGCCAGCGGTATACGCAGCAGCGCCATGATGAAAATGGCCGCAAAGCCCAGCAGTGCTTCGGTCATAGCGCTGCGCCTTCAGTCTCGGATGACTGAGTTTCTCTGGAGAAGGGCAGGGCCGCGAGCACCAAACCCGTGATGCCGCAAAAAATCGCCATGCCATAAATGAAGGGCGCTTTCGGGATCTTGAGTTGCGCGGTGGTTTCGCCGTATTCAGCGAATTGAGCGCCCGTTTTCCACATCAGCACGGCCAGAGCCAGCATGAAGCCCGCGCAGATGAAATGCACCAGCATCTTCTGAATTTTCACAACCCAAGCTGGCCACACGCTGTCCAAAGAATCGAATATCACATGCTCGCCACGCTCACTGACCAACGGCAAACCAGCGAAAATCACGATCACCATCAGCAATTCGGTGAGCTCCAGCGAGCCAGGAATCGAAT
>JBJTSL010000275.1:0-2837 GCA_046076625.1 Allobrachymonas sp. | reverse complement strand
GATGGCGGCGCAGGCCATTTCGTCGAATGCATTAAAAAGACGCGCGAGCTCTCCCCGCAAACCACCATCGAAGTCCTCGTCCCTGATTTCCGGGGCCGCGACGACCGCGCCTTGGAAATCTTGAAGGCCGCGCCCCCCGATGTGATGAACCACAACCTGGAAACCGCCCCGCGCCTGTACAAACAAGCCCGCCCCGGCAGCGATTACGCTTTCAGCCTCAATCTGCTCAAAAAGTTCAAAGCGCTGCATCCCAAAGTGCCCATCAAGAGCGGCATCATGGTTGGCCTCGGCGAGACGGACGAAGAAATCTTGCAAGTCATGCGCGACATGCGCGAGCACAATATCGATATGCTCACCATCGGCCAATACCTCGCGCCGAGCAACTCACACCTGCCCGTCAAGCGCTACGTGCACCCCGACACCTTCAAGATGTTTGAAGCCGAGGCCTACAAAATGGGCTTTACGCATGCCGCTGTGGGCGCGATGGTGCGCTCAAGCTACCATGCAGACGCGCAAGCGCATGGCGTATTGAAAGGTATGAAACAAGCTCTGGTTTGAGGCCCATATCTCTAGAGTATCTATGAATGAATCTCGGCAAAAATCTGTTCTTGCGGGCTGCGGCAGGCATGCACAAACACCAGATCGCCATCAAAACCCCGCGCCTGCAAATCGCGCAGCATGGCCATCACTGGCGTGATGCCGCTGCCTGCGCTGAGCAGCAAGATCTTGGCGGGCAAGCGAGCTGGTAAGACAAATTCGCCCATCGCCGGGCTGATGTTGAGCACTGCTCCAATGCGTACATGATCATGCAAAAAGCTCGAAACCAAGCCATGAGGCTGGCGCTTGACCGTGATGGCCAAGCGACGCGCGCCAGGCTGGGAAGACAGGCTGTACACGCGCGATTCGCGGCGGCCATCAATTTCCAGCTCAACGCGGATGAACTGCCCCGCCGCCGCGCCTTGCCAGAGCGCATTGGGCTGCAAGACAAAGGTTTTGGTCGAGGGCGTTTCGTCGATCACCCGGATCACACGAGCGCGCACCTGCGTGAGCGAGAGCATCGGATGCAGGCCGCGCAGCGCGTCTTCCACCGCAGCATGGCTCACGATGGATTCGACCTAGGGCTGCTGGAGCAGCTGTGAAACGGGGGCGTTGATCTTGTGTGCAAGGCGAGTCAAGGGGCGGGGCAAAGTGGTGGTTGGCACGGGGAATCTCCGACATGTCGGGCTACAGCGAGATGCTTGGCCTGATGCATGTATTGTGTACGAATGTACACTCAAAGTACAGAGTTTGATCAACGATTAGAGTTGCCAAACAAGTTATCAATGAAAATACTCAATAAAACGAGCTATTTCCCCCGCCCAACGCGGAGAAAGATAGAATACGAACGTACACAAACAGAGGCCCCATGAGCAAACCCCGCACCCCCGCCACGCGCACCTCTGCCCCACGCACCCCTGCTCGCGCCCCCAAAGAAGAGCTCAGCAGCAGCGAGCGCAAAGACCTGACCCGCAACAGCCTGACGCAAGCCGCCTTGCAATTGATGGGCGAAGGCCGCAGCTTCACGAGCCTAGGCATCCGCGAGATCGCCAGAGAAGCGGGCATGGTGCCCAATGCGTTTTACCGCCACTTTCGCAACACCGATGATTTGGGGCTGGCCTTGGTGGAAGAAGTGGGCATCACCCTGCGGCGGCTCTTGCGGGAAGCGCGGCAAAGCGGCGTCGCGCCGGGGGATATCGTGCGCCGCTCGGTGGGCGTGTATCACCAGTATGTCTTGCAAAACCGCCTGCTATTTTTGTTCATCTCCAGCGAACGCTCGGGCGGTAGCCGCATCCTGCGCCTGGCGATCCGCAACGATGTGATTCACTTCACCAACGAGATGGCGCAAGATTTCCGCAACCTTGGCCTCTACCAAGATCTCTCCACACGCAGCCTGCAAATGGTCTGCGGCCTGATCGTCACCACCATGCTCGCCGCCGCGCCCGAAATCCTCGATTTGCCACCCAACCAACCCCTGCTGGAGGCAGAAATGACAGAAAACTTCGTACAACAGATGCAGGTCGTGCTATTGGGTGCAACGCTATGGAAAGACAAAGCGCGCGCCTAGGCCGTGTTCCCTGCCGCCGGCCACTCTGGCAAACTACGGTTCATGACCGTTCAAGCTGATTCCATCCTCATCTTCGCTGGCTCGTCCCGCGTGCAGTCCTTCAACCGCAAACTCGCCAAGGAGGCGGCGCGCTTGGTGCGCGAAGCAGATGGCCACCCCACTTACCTCGAGCTGGCCGATCTCAACATCCCGCTCTACAACGCAGATCTGGAGGCAGGCGGCACGCCCGCCAGCGTCATCCGCCTCAAAGAAATGATGCACGCGCACAGCGGCTGGATCATCGCCAGCCCTGAATACAACGGTAGCTACACCGCCCTGCTGAAAAACACCCTCGATTGGGCAAGCTCTCCCGCCAAGCCTGGCCCAGAATGCAGTGAAGACGAAGCCGCGCGTTGGAAAAGTGGCACCAAGCCCTTTGCCGGAAAAGTGGTCGGCCTGCTGTCGGCCTCGCCGGGAATGCTGGGTGGCCTGCGCAGCCTCGATCACCTCGCGCCCCTGCTGCGCAACCTCCAATGCTGGCTTACGCCACAGCAGTTCGCCCTAGCTAAATCGGGGGATGCATTTAATGCGCAGGGGCTGTTGAAAGATGAAGCCGCCGTCGCCAAAGTCAAAGCGGTGGTCGATCAAGTCATCTTTGGCGCGCAGCGCCTCGCCAACTAGCCGCCCGCCTCTTGAGCGACGCGATCTTGTTGCCGTCAAGCCTTATCGCTTTTCATCGAGCAGGTATTCCAGC
>JBJTSL010000274.1:0-2210 GCA_046076625.1 Allobrachymonas sp. | reverse complement strand
GTTTACCTTTGAACTTTTTGAGTGCAACCTTCTTGCCTGAGATGTCGAGTGCATCAAAATCGAAGGCGCTGGCGGGGCCGGGCATGTTGATTCCTTAGGCGTCAGTCGGGCAATTGTGCACACCATTGTGAACGGAAATGCACTAAATGGTTCAAAAAATGGGCTTTTGAACGGTTGGAGAATGATTTAGCTGGCCAAATCGAGGACAGTTCTATAAAATTTCATCTAAGATCAGTACTTAAGTTTTAACAAAAGACCTTTGTTTTCGTAGGTTTAACGCGCATTCGTCAGTTTCTCATGAACATGCCACGCACAGGAAAGCACAGGAGACGAGGGCTATGAGCCGACCCCATCAGATTGTCTTGGTCGGTTTCTCTTCGTTTGAGAAGGTCACTTTTGAGTCGTTTTTTCGGCTTGCTGCGCGTCGTCCGCCCGGTTATGTGCTGGTAGATGATCCAGCCCATGCGCATTTGGCAGTGGTCAATGCGGATGATCCTGCTGTGCTACGCCAATGCATGGCGACCAAACCCGCTGCCAAAGTGCTCTTGATCGGCAGTCAAGATGGCGGCACGGGCTGGGTCCTACAGCGTCGTCCTTTGAATTTGATGAAGGTGCTCTCGACGGTGGAGAGTCTGCTGAGCCCGCCTGCTGCCACGGTGCCTGCAGAGTTGGCGGGCTTTCGTCCCGCCCAGGCCGCGGATTCCGCGCAAGCCGCCAAAGCTGCCCAAGCCATTCGGCCACCCGCCTCCACGACGACAGCATCTCCCGTGGCGACTCCCGCACCAACCGCTCGCATTTCCACGCCGTTGCATGAAAACCGGGCAGCGCGGGCAACGCAGCAGATGCCCACGGGCGCGCCTGAAGCCTCCCATGATGCTGTTGACTCTACTTTGCGCCGCTCGGTGCGCACAGGAGTTGGCCAGCGTGTTGACTCGGTGCGCCCCACGGATCTCGGTGCATTCACGCACTCCACACTAGGCAAACCCCCGGCCTCGGCACACGGCAGCGACAGCGCCATGGATGTGGACCATATTTTGGTGGTAGATGATAGCGATATCGCCCTGAAGTTCATGCGCAACCGCCTCTCTCGCTTTGGCTTCTTGGCCGATTTGGTCAACTCCGGCGAAGAGGCTTTGGGTCGCATGAACACCAAGCCCTACAAATTCGTGTTCCTGGACGTCATGATGGAAGGCTTGGATGGCTACCAAACCTGTCGCGCCATCAAGCAGCGCAAATACTCGGATGGCAAACCGCCGGTGGTGGTGATGCTCACCAGCCGTGGCGGCACGATTGACAAGATTCGAGGCACTCTGGCGGGCTGTGATGCTTACCTTACCAAACCGCTCAATGAGCGTGATTTGATCGCTGTGCTCGCCAAACACGATCGCAACGTTGCGCGCGGCTTCCAAGAAACCAACTTCGGCGCAAGTGGTGGCCAAGGGTTTTCACGATCTACAAAATAAAGTAGGTGGCGTGGCAATTTGGTAGATTGGTTACACTTAAACACAGCAAGTCAGTTGCCGGCTTAGGCGACTTATTAAATTAAAGAAGAGGCAGATATGAAAAAAGTATTGGTGGTGGACGATGCACCGGTGGACTCGCAAAACTTGCAACGCATCTTCGCTGATGCGGGGTGGGTGGTGGTGCTGGCAGCTTCCGGGGCAGAAGCGGTGAGCAAGGCCAAGGCGGAAATGCCAGATCTGATCATGATGGATGTGAACATGCCAGGGCTGGATGGATTTTCTGCCACGCGCCAGATCATGCAAGACCCAGCCTGCAAGGGCATCCCTGTGGTATTCGTGACCTCAAAGGATCAAAAAGCAGACCGTGTGTTTGCGCAAATGCTCGGCGCCAAAGGTTTTGTGACCAAACCCTACACGCCTGACCAGATCATGAGCACCATCTGATGCACGTTGGCAGGCGCGGTTGGTTTTGAAGCTGGCACAAGGCATTCTCTGCGGCGCATGGGCACTGGCATTCCCGTTTGACTGGGCGCGCCAGATTGTTGACGAATTTGAGTTGAGCCCCATTCCCAAATCACCTGAGTGGTTGATGGGAGGGGTGAATGTGGACGGCAACATCCTGCCCGTGGTGGATTTGGCCCGGTACTTGGGCACGACCGCCGTAGAAAGCATGCCCCGTCAACAGCGGTTGCTCATCGGGGGTATGGTGAGCGGAATTTCCGCTGACACAACAGGCGATGCCGTTGC
>JBJTSL010000273.1:0-8009 GCA_046076625.1 Allobrachymonas sp. | reverse complement strand
ACCGCCAGTACTATCGTTACAAACAGAGCCCAGTTCACGAAGGGGATATAGATCTGCCCGGTTTCCTTGGTCGACGTGTGCAGCATGCGCAATCGCGGCAGGAAACCTAGTTGCACCACTTGCTTGGTGACCGAAAATGCGCCAGAAATCAAGGCTTGCGAGGCGATCACAGCCGCCATCGTGGCTAAGATCAGCAATGGGATCAGCATCCAATCAGGTGCCATCATGTAAAACGGGTTCTTGATTGCTTCAGGGTGAGCCAAAAGCAGGGCACCTTGTCCAAAGTAATTCAGCGTCAACGCAGGCATCACGACAGTAAACCAGGCGATGCGAATCGGGCGTTTGCCGAAGTGCCCCATGTCCGCGTACAAAGCCTCTGCGCCCGTCACGCACAGCACTATGGCACCCAGAATGATGAAGGTCGTGCCCGGGTTGTCCCACATGAATTGCAAAGCGTAGTATGGGCTAAGTGCCTTTAAAATCGAAGGGTATTCCAAGATGTGAAACACCCCTAAGCCGGCCAGTGTGGCGAACCACACCAAGGTGATGGGCCCAAAGAATTTGCCAATGCCTGCTGTCCCGCGCTTTTGGACGAGAAACAGGAAAAACAAGATCACCAACGAAACCGGCACCACATATTTTTTGAATTGAGGCGAGATCACCTCCAGGCCTTCGACTGCGCCGAGCACCGAAATCGCCGGTGTAATGACACCGTCTCCATAAAACAGGCAGGTTCCGAAGATGCCAACGATCAACAAAACTCGGCGCAATTCGGGCTGACTGCTCACTGCGCGTGAGGCCAAAGTCAGCATTGCCACCAAACCGCCCTCGCCTTCGTTGTCAGCCCGCAACACCAAGGCGACGTACTTGACGGATACGATGACCGTTAAAGTCCAGAAGATCAGCGAGAGGATGCCGTAAATGTTTTTCGGCGTGAATTCAACATGCCCAGATCCAAAAATCTCCTTCATTGCGTATAGAACACTGGTGCCAATGTCACCGTACACCACGCCGACGGCTCCGATCACCAAGGCAGTCAAGGAGGTTTTTTGTGTGGACATAAGTTTTTCTCGAAATTCAGTTTAAACCGAATCTTGGGCCAATTTTGTACCGAACGGTGCATAGTGAGTTCTAATTAAAGAAGCGATATCAAGCAAGCCATGTAAGTGGTTGATTGGAAAGCAAAGATTGAATGCAACAAATCGCAAGAAAACTGGCTAAAACGTGATGCAATACTGTTTCTACTCTGTTATTGGTGGGGGGGAATAGTTAGACTAAGGCATTAACATTACTGCGAGCTGTAATCATCGCTTGAGGCTGCCCGTGAGCAACAGTCTGTCTCAGTCGTGGATCGAGTCAGCGAAAAGCGACACGGTTTGGCCGGCTTATTCGGCTTGGCATTGGTCGCCTGCGGTGGAGGCGGCTCAAACAACACGACCACTGGATCGGTCGCGGGCTCGCCATTGCCTGCGCCGTCGCCTGCCCCTTCCCCCTCCCCACTAGGTTCACCACCTCCACCTCCCCCACCACCAGGTCCACCACCTCCACCTCCCCCACCACCAGCGCCACCGACGAAGGCCGAGGCTTCGCGGTTTTTGGGTTTGAGTAGTTTCGGTGCGACGGATGCCGGCATCGATGATGTGGTCAGACTGGGCTACAGCGACTGGATCAACGAGCAATTCACGCTGCCTCAGGTCTTGCACATGACCCACGTTGACAACTGGATCAACAACCTTAACCCAGGCAAGCAGCCTTGGGAATACGCTCGCAACATGCAAGACTCGTTCTACAAGCAAGCCTTGCGCGGCCCCGATCAGTTGCGTCAGCGCATGGTGTTTGCGCTTTCTCAGATTTTTGTGGTTTCGATGACCAGCAACAATGTGGTTGATCGCTCGAGTTGCCATGTGAGTTTTATGGATATGCTGGGGCGCAACGCCTTTGGAAACTTCCGCACTCTGCTGGAGGAGGTGTCTATCCACCCTATGATGGGTGTGTACCTCTCGCACCGCGCGAACCCTAAAGAAGACCTCGCCAAGGGCACTTCGCCTGATGAAAACTACGCACGCGAGGTGATGCAGCTGTTCACGATCGGGCTGCTTCAGCTTAACTCTGATGGCACACCCCAGCGCGATGGCGCGGGCAACACGATTCCCACCTATGACAATACTGATGTCGGCGGCTTGGCCAAGGTGTTCACTGGCTGGAGTTGGGTACTCAGCCCCACCCTAAGTCGTACTCGCAGCTTTGAGATAGCGTTTCCTTCCCGTGAGGTTCAAGTCCAGCCAATGGTGCCCTATGAGGAATTCCACTCGATCTCTGAGAAGCGCTTCCTTGGTGTGACGATCCCAGCCGGAACTACCGCGCGGCCCAGCCTGAAGACGGCGCTGGACGCGCTGTTCAATCACGCGAATACTGCGCCCTTTGTCAGCCGGCAACTCATTCAGCGCTTTGTCACCAGCAACCCATCGCCCGCCTACGTGTCGCGTGTGGCGGCTGCCTTCGCCAACAACGGGTCGGGCGTTCGCGGCGACCTCAAATCAGTACTCAGGGCCATTTTGCTGGATAACGAAGCTCGCCTGCCGGCGCGAGCCGGCGACGGCCGCCACGGCAAAGTGCGCGAGCCAGTGCTTCGAGTCACAGCGTGGGCGCGCGCATTCAATGCCAGCTCGAAATCGGGTGACTTCACGATTCGTTCTACCGACCAGATTGGACAGTCCCCCATGAGGGCGCCCTCGGTCTTCAACTTCTTCCGGCCCGGCTTTGTGCCGCCCGGCTCGGCCATCGCCGCAGCGAGGCTAGTCGCGCCTGAGCTACAGATCAACACCGAATCTCAGGTGACGGCCTACATCAATTTCATGCAGGACATGGTCGAAAAAGGCTATGGCAACTTTGGTGACCGAGATGTGTTCAGCAGCTATGCCAGCGAGATCGCTCTCGCGACTACCCCAGACGCGCTGATTGATCGTGTCGATCTGCTGCTCACAGGGCAGCGCTTAAGCGTACTCACCCGCAGCGCCATGCGAACGGCCATTACATCTGTGCCAACCACCGCCACCAATGCAGCCCTCAACCGAGCGCGAATCGCCATTTTGCTTGCCCCGTGCAGCCCAGAATTCTTGGTTCAAGTTTGAATGCTCATCATGAAAAAGACTCATACATCCGACCCAGGCCGTCGTCATTTTCTAAAAACCGCGACACAGCTTACGGCGATGGGTGTTGCGGCTCCGATTGCGCTGAATCTCGCGGGCATTCAGGCTGCAGCCGCGCAAAGCGTCAGTGACTATCGCGCATTGGTTTGCATCTTTCTCTTTGGCGGTATGGATCAGACCAGCACCCTTGTGCCTTTTGCAAGCAGCGAGTTTTCCGCGCTCAGCACATTGCGCGGCGGCCTTGCTCGACCCACGACAGACTTCATCTCCCTATGAAATGTGGCTTCCCAGAGCAATCGCAGTTTTGCACTTGCCAATGAGCTAACACCGCTTGCAAACCTTTACGCGCAGAAGAAGCTGTCTATCGTAGCCAATGTGGGGCCGATGTACACGCCGTTGGACAAAGCCCAATTCCAAGCCCGAGCAGCTGGTGTGCCGCCGCAATTGTTCTCTCACAACGACCAGCAGTCTGTGTGGCAGTCTTCTGGGGTGGAAGGCGCAACCGTGGGCTGGGGCGGGCGCTTTGGTGATTTGCTCGCCTCATCCAACAATACAAGCAATTCCGTCTTCACTTCTATTTCTGTCAACGGTACGGCCGTCTTTTTGTATGGCAACAGCGTGCAGCAGTTCCAAGTGGGCAGCGTCGGTCCGGCAAAGGTATCCTCACTCACCAGTCTCTACGGATCAAGTGCGGCGGGTCTAGCGTTGCGCGATATTGTCAGAGCCAGCCCTGTCGGGCTGTTTGAGTCGCATCTGGGCACACTCACCCGACGTTCACTCTACGCCAATGCGAGCCTCAGCGACACACTCTCCAGCGCCACATCGCTCACCACCACTTTCAATCAGAGCAACTCTTTAGCGAGGCAACTAGAGATGGTGGCGAAACTGATCTCGGTGAGGCAGAGTTTGGGCATGAAGCGGCAAATATTTTTCGTAGGTCTGGGTGGGTTCGATCATCACGACGGCCTTTTGGCAGATTTGCCAGGACTGCACACCCAAGTCGCCGAAGCGATGAGCAGCTTCTACGATGCGACAGTTGAAATGAATGTGGCCGATCAGGTGACGACTTTCACCGCCTCCGAGTTCGGCCGCACGCTGACCAGCAATGGCAGCGGCTCAGACCATGGCTGGGGTGGCCATCAATTCGTGATGGGCGGCGCAATCAAGGGCGGCACGATCTTCGGAAGCTATCCGACCGTTGCGTTGAACACGGACGAAGACTTGGGCCGAGGCCGCTTGCTGCCAACGACCTCAACCACACAGCTTGCTGCCACGCTTGGAACATGGTTTGGCGTACCCTCAGGCTCGCTGCGAGATGCACTGCCGCATATTGACAATTTCAGCGTCAAAAATATTGGGTTATTTGCGTGAGATCACAGCAATATTTGCTTCTGCTAATGCGAGGTAGCCATCCGCATGCTTTTGCATCTATCGGCCAGCTTTGCATGCCTCAACAGTCAGATGCCTCGGAGAATTGCCAATGACATGGTTGAAAACTGCTGCGGAGTCATTTCGTGATGTTTTGTCGAAGCCCGCTGATTTGGAGTCATCCGCAGAGCAGCATGATCAAGTGACACAAATCAAGTATGCCATGATCAGTATCTTGGGCGAGCGTGGGGTTGCACGCTTTCCGCTTGTGCGCCGTCGCATTGTTTTAGCCACAGATGTGCAGGATTTATGGTACTTACGAGTTGACTTGCTCAGCGCTATTGTCAGTTTGCAAGGCTCCACCATAGCGAATGCGCATTTGCGCCAACTGAACGCCATGTTTGAAGGGCTGATACCCACTGCGATGAAGCCACGCAACAGTCAACTGGGTAAACCTTGAGAAGGCTGCGCTTGCGCTTTCGATTTCACGCTGCGTTTGAGGAAACTTCAAGCGGACTTCTGCTGATGCCCTTGCGAAGCTCGTTACCATCGGGCAATGGAATCCAGCAACGCATCCTTCATCGAGCAAATCAAAACCGCTGCAGCAGCTAAGTCGCCGCTGCGCATTCGTGGTGGCGGCACAAAAGATTTCTATGGCGAGCCGTTTGATCCTGAGTTGCCCGTTTTAGAGACGCGCAGCCACAGAGGTATCGTGAGCTATGAGCCGAGCGAGTTGGTGGTGACAGCGAAGGCTGGAACACCTTTGGTAGAGCTGGAGGCTGCGTTGGCTGAAAAAGGGCAGTGCCTGCCCTTCGAACCACTGCACTTCAAAGAAGATAGCACTGTGGGCGGCATGGTTGCCGCCGGTTTGGCCGGACCCGCGCGAGCCTGCGTGGGCGGCGTGCGCGAATACGTGCTCGGTGCGCATCTGATCAACGGGCGCGGCGAGTTGCTCGAATTTGGCGGGCAGGTGATGAAGAATGTGGCAGGGTATGACGTGTCGCGCGCACTTGCGGGCAGCATGGGCACGCTCGGGCTGATCACGCAAGTCTCGCTCAAAGTGCTACCGAAAGCGCCTGCGGAGGCCACACTGCGCTTCGAGATGGACGATGCTACAGCCATTCGCCGTTGCAATGAGTGGGCGGGGCAGCCGCTGCCGCTCAATGCAAGCTCTTGGGTGACGGATGAAGGCAAGCCTTTTCTTCATTTGCGTTTGCGCGGCGCGGTGGCTGCTGTGGAATCCGCCTGCGTGAAGCTCGCCAAAGAAGATGGTGGTGTGCGCGTGGATTCGCCCGAGACGCTCGCTGATTGGGCGGCAGCGCGGGATTTGAAACTGCCATGGTTTGAAGCTGGCTATGCAAGGGGCGATGATCTCTGGCGCATCAGCGTGCCGCAAACCACGCCACCGCTGGGCATGGGCGACACGATGATCGATTGGCTCGGCGGCCAGCGCTGGCTGTTTACGCCCGCATCTGAACGCCAGCATCCTGCGCAGCGCATTCGCCAGGCAGTGCAAGTTGCTAATGGAAGTGCTACCCTTTTCATAGCATCTCGCGCATATTCCATGCCGGCTATCCCCCGATTTGACCTTAAAAATCCAGTTCTGAGCAGAATTCACCGTGAGTTGAAGCATCAGTTCGACCCAGCGGGCATTTTCAATCCGGGTCGCCTCGGCGTGATCTGATCGCATCATGCAAGCACTCACAGGATTTGCCGTACTCTTGCTGGCGCAATCTCTGGGCGAGGTGATGGCACGCTGGGTGAATGCGAAGCTCGGGCTTGCATTGCCCGGGCCAGTGTGGGGCATGTTGCTGCTAGGTTTGGCGCTGCTTGCGCCTTGGGTGCAGCGCCGGCTGGCCGCGGGGGTGGGTGAGGCATCGCGTGTCTTGCTCACGCATCTGTCTTTGCTCTTCGTGCCCGTGGGGGTGGGCGTGATGGTGCATCTGGGTTTGCTTAGCGCCTATGGCTGGAAGTTGCTGGCCGTGTTGGTGTTGTCCACTTGGCTGGGGTTAGTCGTTACGGCGCTGGTGCTCAAACTGTTTTGGCCGCAGCCCGATGCGGACGTTGCTGTAGCAGCAGGCACGCCGAATCAAGCGGATCTGTCATGAGCAATTTTGTTGAGCTATGGACCTATCTATCGGCCACGCCCTTGTTTGGCTTGACGGCTACCGTGCTGGCCTATGTGCTCGCGTATGCGTTGTATGAGCGGCTCGGGCAAGCACCTTGGGCCAATCCGGTTCTCTGGACGGTGGTGCTGCTCGTCACGGTGCTAAGTGTGACGCGCACCGCCTATCCTGTGTATTTCTCTGGTGCGCAGTTCATTCATTTTTTGCTCGGGCCCGCCGTGGTCGCGCTGGCTTGGCCGTTGTGGGAGCGTCGGCAATTGCTGCGTCAACACATCGGCTCATTGTTGCTGGCCGCCTTGTGTGGCTGCGCAGTGGCGGCAGGCTCCGCTTGGGGTTTAGGCCGAGCACTCGGCTTGCCAGCGCAGGTGCAACTGTCCCTGCTGCCCAAATCTGTCACCGCGCCAGTGGCCATGGGCATCGCTGATCAAATCGGCGGCATTGCGGCGCTGGCCGCGATTGCCGCTGTGCTCACGGGCATCATCGGCGCGATCAGTGGCAAATACTGGTTTGATGCCTTGCGCATCCGCCCTTTCGCTGTGCGCGGCTTCGCACTAGGCACCGCCTCACACGGCATCGGCGCAGCACGCGCGATGCAAGTCCACCCCGATGCGGGTGCGCTGGCGGGCTTGGCTCTGGCGCTACAAGCCGTGTTGGCCTCGTTGTTCTTGCCCTTAGCGATTCGTTTTTTCAGCTGATTCTTTTGATCCATCATGCAAACCAACCTCGCCCCCGAATACAAAACCCGCACCGATGGTCAAGAGGCTGAGGCCATTTTGCGCAAATGCGTGCATTGCGGGTTTTGCACAGCCACTTGCCCGACCTATCAGTTGCTTGGCGATGAGCTCGATGGGCCGCGTGGCCGAATCTATCTCATCAAGCAGGTGCTTGAAGGCGAGACGCCCACACGTAAAACGCAGATGCATTTGGATCGCTGCCTCACTTGCCGAAACTGCGAAAGCACTTGCCCGAGCGGCGTGCAGTACGGGCATTTGGTGGACATTGGGCGCAAGCTGGTGGATGAGAAAGTGGCGCGACCTGCGGGGGAATCGGCACTGCGCTGGGCGCTGAAAGAGGGGCTGCCTTCGCCACTCTTTGCACCAGCGATGGCGATGGGGCAGATGGTGCGGCCGCTGTTGTCACAGGCACTCAAAAACAAAGTGCCAGAGAAGCGTAGCACTGGCGAGCTGCCGACGCAAACGCATGCGAGAAAAGTGCTGATGCTGGAGGGCTGCGTGCAACCCAGCATTTCGCCCAATATCAATTCAGCGACAGCGCGTGTGCTTGATGCGGCAGGTATTGAGACGGTGATCGCGAAAAAAGCGGGCTGCTGCGGCGCGGTGAAATTCCATTTGAACGATCAAGACGG
>JBJTSL010000272.1:0-2259 GCA_046076625.1 Allobrachymonas sp. | reverse complement strand
ACCATGATGAGCAGGTTGGAAATCATCACCACGTCAATTAGCGCGAGCACGACGAGCATGATCACGGTTTCATTGAGCGAAGTGATCGGCACATCGGATTTATAACCAATGCTGGTCACCAGCGCGGCCACGTCTGGCTGGCTGCCAAAAGCAGCAAATATCAGGTGATACAGCTCCACGAAAAAGTGCCAGACATACACGCCTTGGGCGAGGATCAGGCCGAGATAGAGCGGCATTTGCAGCCAGCGGCTGGCAAAAATGAAATTAGGAAGAGCACGCATGCGGTTGTCAGTCATGATGATTTTAGAAAAACTCGGGAAAACGCGAACAATCCGGATTGTAGTGGGCGCTAATCTGTAGGATTGAAGTCAGTCAGTGACGCGTAAGAGCGCTAGACGATATTTCGCGCAACCTGTTTTTTGTCATCAAGGAGACATACCCCATGAGCGCTGCCATCGAGTCTGTGTTGGTTGAAAACCGCGTGTTCAAACCCTCTGCCGCCTTCGCCAAGAAAGCGCGCATTGAGAGCATGAAGCGCTATGAGGCGATGAATGCTTGCTTTGAAAAAGATTTTGAAGGAACGTGGGGTCGTTTGGCACGAGAAAACCTGCAATGGAGCAAGCCCTTCACCAAAGTATTGAACGATAAGAACAAACTTTTCTACAAATGGTTTGAAGACGGCCAGCTCAATGCCTCAGCCAACTGCCTGGACAAGCACGTCGGCACGTCAACCGAAAAAAAAACCGCCATCATCTTTGAAGGCGACGATGGCACAACGACCCAAGTCACCTACAAAGAGCTGCTCGCCAAGGTCAGTCGCTTTGCAAATGCGCTGAAAAGCCAAGGCATCAAAAAGGGTGATCGCGTCATCATCTATATGCCGATGACGGTGGAAGGCGTGGTAGCGATGCAAGCCTGCGCCCGCATTGGCGCGACACACAGTGTCGTCTTCGGCGGCTTCTCGGCCAAGAGCTTGAACGAGCGCATCATTGATGCAGGCGCAACGGCTGTGATCACAGCGAACTTCCAAATGCGCGGCGGCAAAGAGCTGCCACTCAAATCCATCGTAGATGAAGGCATCGCGATGGGCGGCTGCACCACGCTCAAGAAAGTGCTCGTGTGGAGCCGCACCGCCACGCCTTGCAACATGGTCGCTGGACGCGATGTGAGTTTTGAAGACGCGCTCAAAGGCCAAAAAGATGTATGCAAGGCAGAAGCCGTGGGCGCAGAGCATCCGCTCTTCATCCTCTACACCTCTGGCTCGACGGGCAAACCCAAAGGCGTGCAGCACAGCACGGGCGGCTATTTGCTCTGGGCCAAGCTCACGATGGAGTGGACGTTTGATATTCACGCCAAAGATGTGTTCTGGTGCACGGCCGACATCGGCTGGATCACGGGCCACACCTATGTCGCTTACGGGCCACTGGCTGCGGGCGCTACTCAAGTAATCTTTGAAGGCGTGCCAACCTACCCACACGCAGGCCGCTTCTGGCAAATGATCGAAAAACACAAAGTCAGCGTGTTCTACACCGCGCCCACCGCCATTCGCTCGCTCATCAAAGCCTCTGAGACGGATGCCAAAGTGCATCCCAATAATTGGAATCTCAAAACGCTGCGTATCTTGGGCTCTGTGGGCGAGCCGATCAACCCCGAAGCATGGATGTGGTATCACAAACACGTAGGCGGCGAGCGCTGCCCGATTGTGGACACCTTCTGGCAGACGGAGACCGGCGGCCACATGATCACACCGCTGCCCGGCGCCACGCCGCTCGTTCCCGGCTCCTGCACGCTGCCCTTGCCCGGCATCGCAGCGGCCATCGTTGACGAAGCCGGCAACGACATGCCGCACGGCTCCGGTGGCATCCTTGTCGTGAAAAAGCCATGGCCCAGCATGATCCGCACGATTTGGGGCGACCCCGAGCGCTTCAAAAAGAGCTACTTCCCCGAAGAGCTCACGGGCTACTATTTGGCAGGCGATGGCGCAGTGCGCAGCGCAGACCGCGCTTACTTCCGCATCACCGGCCGTATCGACGATGTGCTCAACGTCAGTGGCCACCGCCTAGGCACAATGGAAATCGAATCCGCCTTGGTTGCGAAAACCGATCTCGTGGCCGAAGCCGCAGTAGTGGGAAGACCTGACGACATGACCGGCGAAGCCATTTGCGCCTTCGTCGTCTTAAAACGCGCCCGCCCCACTGGCGATGAAGCCCTCAAAATCGCGCAAGAGCTGCGCAACTGGGTCGCCAAAGAAATCGGCCC
>JBJTSL010000271.1:0-5926 GCA_046076625.1 Allobrachymonas sp. | reverse complement strand
TTTCAATCCGGCCCGATTCATCGCAGACGATTTGTGTTTCCACCGTTTCCAAATCAATCGCGCCGCGTGTGCTACGCGCCGCGAGCAGGGCGCGGTACACATCGGCCAAATTGAGCAAATGCGGCACACTGTCAAAGCCGCTTTGCTTGCGCTTCTTGGCTTCCGTGCCGCCAGTGCTGGCCAAAATTGCCGCCACTTCGGTGTAGGTAAAACGCGCGTGGCTGAACATCACAGCAGGATAAAACTGATAGGCTTGCACATCGCCTTTGGCAGTGATGAGCATGTCGCAGACCATGCACAAGCGTTCGACGCTGGGGTTCAGCGAACACAGGCCATTCGACAACTTCTCCGGCAACATCGGAATCACGCGGCGCGGGAAATAGACACTGGTGGCGCGTTCGTAGGCATCAATGTCAATCGGTGCACCGGTTTGCACGTAATGCGAGACATCGGCAATCGCCACGAGCAAACGCCAACCCTTGCCTCGCCCCACCTTTGCGGGCTCGCAATACACCGCATCGTCAAAATCACGCGCATCTTCGCCGTCGATCGTCACCAGCGGCACATCGGTCAAATCCACCCGGCCCCTTTTATCAGCAGGGCGCACCTTATCAGGCAGCTTGCGTGCTTCATCCATCGTGGCGGCTGAGAACTCATGGGGCACACTGTATTTGCGCACGGCGATTTCAATCTCCATGCCCGGGTCGTCCACCTCGCCCAACACCTCGACCACACGGCCCACCGGCTGGCCATACAGCGATGGCGGCTCCGTGAGCTGCACCACGACCACCTGCCCCGCTTTTGCATGACCCGTGCCGGTTTTGGGAATCAGCACGTCTTGGCCATAGCGCTTGTCTTCAGGGGCCACCAGCCACACGCCACCTTCTTGCAGCAAGCGGCCAATGATGGGCTGCTTGGGGCGCTCCACAATTTCCGTGACGCGGCCTTCAGGGCGTCCGCGCCTGTCGGTGCGTACCACGCGCACGCGCACACGATCTCGGTGCAGCACGGCACGCATTTCATTCGGTGGCAAGTAAATATCGCCTTCGTCATCGTCACGCTGGACGAAGCCGTGGCCATCCCGGTGGCCGAGCACAGTGCCTTCTATTTCTTCGGTAATTGCAGCGGTGGTGGCATTGTTGGCTGCAAATTTGGGGTTCGCTTTGATATACAATCCTTGGTTCTGAAATTGCCCAGATGGCGGAATTGGTAGACGCACTAGTTTCAGGTACTAGCGATGAGAGTCGTGGAGGTTCGAGTCCTCTTCTGGGCACCAAAAATAATTCATAACCTGATGATAGCCAGCTTCTTGCACGAGAAGCTGGTTTTTTTGTTTTTGAGCTTCGATTTGCGCCTCGTGCGCAAGAAATATTGCATTTTTTTGCTCATTGATGGCCTGCAAGCACTGCGCTTGTGCGATAGAAATATTTTGCTTGATTCTCGCTGCGCACAGGCGTAGAGTCTAATTGTCGGACCAGTCTGACAAACCCTTGCAGGCAATTCTTTGCCCGCATCGCTGGCCGGACACCAAGCTCCGTGCGCAGCATCCCCAGGTGGCATGCAGCCCTGCTGAGCCACCGAGCCCGAGAGACCGCAGGTTGCAGACCTTGGCCTCCTCGGGCTTTCTTGTTTCTGGTATTGCTACCAGCAGCCTGCGCACTTTTCTGTCGCACAATGCAAGGCATGGAGACATCAACATCATCGGATTCTGCGGTGGTGCCTGCGAGAGCGGCATCAGTTTGGCGCAAGCGCTTGGTTTGGGGTGTGGGTGGATTACTCGCGCTGTGCGCGGTGTCTTGGCTGGCCGTGCCGCCGTTGGTGAAATCCCAAGCAGAGAAATTGGCCTCTGAGCAATTGGGCCGAAAGCTCACCGTGGGTGAGGTGGATTTCAAGCCTTGGTCGCTGGAGCTGGAAATCAAAGTTCTGGTCATTGCGCAAGCCAGTGGGCAGGGCGAGCAGCTCAGGATTGGCCGCGCTTATGTGAATGCCGAGTTGCAGAGTATTTTGCGCTTCGCGCCTGTGGTCGATGCGGTGGAAATTGATGGGGTGCGCGGCTCTTTGGTGCATTTGGGCGATGGCAGATACGACATTGACGATATCTTGGCGAAGCTGGCCGCATTGCCGAAAGCTCAAGAGCCGCCCAGCAAAGAGCCTCCAAAATTCGCGATTTACAACATCGCGCTCAAAGACTGGGCGCTTGAGTTTGATGACCGCCCCGCAGGCAAGAAACACAGGCTGAGCGAATTCAAGCTGAGTCTGCCATTTTTAAGCACCTTGGCTGCGCAGCGCGACGTGAAAACCGAGCCGCATTTATCGTTTGCGCTCAATGGCAGCCGCTTTGACAGCACGGGTCAGAGCACGCCTTTTGTGCAAACCCGCAAAACCGATGCCACGCTTTCCATCAAGGCGCTGGATGTGAGCCCGTATTTGCCCTATCTCAAAGGAGCGATGAAGGGCTTGCCAGTGCAGCCGGTGTCAGCGGTACTCGGCGCAGATTTGAAGATTGATTTCGAGCAAAACCCCAAGCCTGCCGTACGCATCACCGGACAAATCTCAGGGCAGGGCGTTGGGCT
The DNA here is from genome assembly GCA_046076625.1 of Allobrachymonas sp. Taxonomy (GTDB): domain Bacteria; phylum Pseudomonadota; class Gammaproteobacteria; order Burkholderiales; family Burkholderiaceae_C; genus JANMDU01. The sequence goes on along the minus strand of JBJTSL010000271.1, from coordinate 3,353 downwards.
GAATGATGCCGCAGGGCAGGGTGTGCTGGCGGTGCAGGAGATTCGCATCCAGTCCAAAGATGTGCAGCCGCTGGCCGGGCGTGTGGCATTGGAGGCGATTGAGATCACAGCGCCTGCGTTGAGCGTTCAACGCCGCAAAGATGGGGAATTGAACTTGCAATCGCCTGCCGTCAATGCTCCTAAAAAAGGAGCACTTCACGCAGATTCTCTGCCGGAGAATCCCCCAAAAGACACTCAAAATGTAGCTCCAACGACCTCAGCGGCCTCATCCTCCCAACGTTGGCAAATCAGCGTCGAGCGGGTGAGTTTGCAAGGCGGTTCGATCACCTGGAGCGATGAAAGCACCCAGCCACGTGCGCAAATCGCGGTGCAATCCCTGACCCTGCAAGCCACACAGATTGCCTGGCCGTTCACCGCAGACAAGCCAGTTCAGTTTGAAGGCAGCAGCTTGGTGGAGACGGGGAGTTTGACGTTTGCAGGCACGGCAACGGATATCAAAGCCAGTGTGAGCGCCCAGCTTTCGGCCTTGCCACTGGCGATTGCTGGGCCGTATGTGCAGGCGGCGCTGGTCCCAGCGCTCACAGGCAGTGCCGATGTGCAGGCCGGTTTGATCTGGCAAGCGCAGCGCGGCGACCAAAAGGCGGCTTTGCAAATGACTTTGCCGAAAGCGCAGCTGTCTAACCTGTTGCTGGTCAAAGACAAATCCAGACTGGCGCAGATCAAATCCATCTCCACACAAACCGCCCAAATTGATCTGCTCGCTCAGACAGTCAATGTGGCCAAAATCGCTGTCGTAGGCGTGCAGACGCGCGTAGAGCGTGATGCGCAGGGGCGCTGGATGGCGCAAAACTGGATAAGAGCTGCATCGGCAACATCCGCCCCCGCAGCAACGTCCACATCAAGCCCGGATTGGAAAGTCACACTTGGCGAGATCGAACTCGATGCCCCGCAACTGGCCTTCATCGACCGCTTGCCCAGCCCCACGGCGAAAAAGCCCGTGGCGCTGGACATCGCCAACCTCAAAGCCCGAGCCAGCAGCGTAGAGCTGCAGGGCAGTGCGCTGGGCAAAAAGCCGATTCCTGTCAACCTGAGCCTCAATCTTGCCCAAGGCGATGCGCAGGCCAGCAGCCCCGCCAAAATTGCCTCCAATACCGGCTTGATCAAACTGCAAGGCCAGATCACGCCTGCACCACTGGCCGTGCAGCTCGATGGAGCGCTCCAGCGCATTCCCGTGCATGCCTTGGAGCCCTATTTCGGCGAGGCGCTGAACATCGATTTGCTGCGACTGGATGCCAGTTACAGCGGCAAAGTGCAGGTGGCCCAAGCAGCAGACGGCCTGCAAGTCAAGCTCGCCGGCGATGTGGTGCTGGAGGAGTTGCAGACCACCCTGCGCAGCGCGGTGCTGGCGGCATCTTCGGGCGCAGTGGCTGGCGATGAGCTGGTCAACTGGAAGGCGCTCAATGTGAAGGCCCTGGGGTGGATATGAGCCCAGGTGCCGCTTTGAAGATTGACGTGGGCGAAGCGGCTTTGACGGATTTTTTCGCCCGCGTGCTGATCAGCGAGCAAGGGCGCTTGAACCTACTGGATATCGTGAAATCCAATTCGCCCGCTGCTACCAGCACTCTATCTGCTACTAATTCAGTAGCACTCCGTGCAGATTCTATGCCTGCGAACCCCACAATTTCCTCCAATAACACCACTTCCAATGCAGCACCAGACCCGATCATCAACATCGGCCAAGTCAGCCTCATCAACGGCAAAATGTTCTTTGCTGACCGGTTCATCAAGCCCAATTACGCCGCCAATTTGAGCGAGCTCACCGGCAAGCTGGGCAGCTTTTCCTCGCAGCCCAAAGACGGCACGGTGCAAATGGCCGAACTCGAATTGCGCGGCAAGGCCGAGGGCACGGCTGCTTTAGAAATTCTGGGCAAGGTCAACCCCTTGGCCAAACATCTGGCATTGGACATCACCGGCAAAGTGCGCGACTTGGAGCTGGCGCCGCTCTCGCCCTACAGCGTGAAGTATGCGGGGCACGGCATTGAGCGCGGCAAACTCAGTGTGGATGTGAAGTACCTGATCAAGCCCGATGGCCAGCTTACGGCCTCCAACAACATCGTGCTCAATCAAATCAAGTTTGGTGACAAGGTCGAAGGCGCACCTAATAGCCTGCCCGTCAAACTCGCGGTAGCGCTACTCGCGGATCGCAATGGTGTGATCGATATCAATTTGCCCGTGCAGGGTTCGCTGAACGATCCGCAGTTCTCCATCGGGCCAATTGTGTTCAAGCTCATCATCAATTTGGTGGTGAAGGCGATTACGTCGCCGTTTTCATTGTTGGCGAGCGCATTTGGCGGCGGTGGCGATGAGCTAGGCCAAGTGGCCTTCATGCCCGGCAGCGCCCAAATTGCCGAGAGCGCCAAACCCGGCTTGGACAAAGTGGTCAAAGCCCTGACGGATCGCCCCGCGCTCAAAATGACCGTGGTGGGCCAGGCCAGCGCGGAGGTGGAACGAGAGGCCTTCAAACGCGAGCGGCTCAAAGCTTTGGTGGCTGCCGAGAAGCGCCGCAGCACTGTGGTCAGCGGATCTGCCAGCAATGCCACACAGACCGCCGCCATCACCGTGAGCGAAGCAGAATACCCCGCCTTGCTCAAAGAGGTGTACAAGCGCTCCGACGTGCCCAAGCCGCGCAACGCGATTGGCTTGGTGAAAGACATTCCCGTGACCGAGATGGAGGCGCTGCTGTTGGCCAGCCTGCCAGTGACGGAACAGGCGATGCAAGAGCTGGCCACGGCGCGCGGGGTAGCGGTGCGAGATTTTCTCGCCAGCAAAGGCTTGCCCACAGATCGGCTTTTTTTAGGCGCGGCCAAAGCGATTCCTGCAGCTGAAAAAGACAAGTGGCAGCCAAGGGCGGAGTTGAATTTGGCGACTCAGTGAACTCTGGCTTGACACATCAAGTCACGTTTAAATCAGGCACTTTCGTCCAACTTTACATTCCAAGCATTGAACCTTGTCAGCGCCGAGGCGATGATAGGCGTTGAAAGCTGTGTTTGATTGCAAGAAATTGGAGAATGCTATGCGCACCCGCCTTCCACTGAGCCTGATGAGTGTTTCTGCCATTGCCGTCCTAGGAAGTGCGGCAGCGGCGGCCCAAGAGCAGGGCCGTGTGATGTCTACCACGCCAGTGATCCAACAAGTGGCCGTACCACGCCAAGTGTGCACCACTGAGCAAGTCTCCACCACCAGCCAAGGCAACAAGTCTGGCGGAGGTGCGCTGATCGGCGGTGTTGGACTTGCCCCGTGTCCACGGACAGTTTAGAGGTTCTTGACCGCGGGGGAATTTTCCACAAAATGGG
>JBJTSL010000270.1:0-10706 GCA_046076625.1 Allobrachymonas sp. | reverse complement strand
ACCATACCGTGGCAATGCGGGCCACATGGAAGGATCGTTAGGGTTCAGCCCACGAAACTGCGAGGCCAGTTTCTCGCTGAGCTCAGCAAAGTCGATACTGGATTTCTTTTTAGTTGCCATATCTCACCTCAAGCTTTTTTGGGCGGAACTGGTTTGGCTGGCTGCGATGCTGCGCCTGCTGCCGGTTTGAGCACATCAGTCGGCTTAAGAATCGTGACGCGAATCGAAAAGTTTGCCACGCGTCGTTGGTCGCGCGGGGACAGGCTCACATTCCCGGCTACGATTTCCACGAGTTGCGGGCGTGTGAACCATTGACTGTTGTTCGACAGGTTACGCAAGAATTCAGAAACCCTTTCTTGCGATTGTGCAGTTCCGAGCAAACTCAGCGTCACGTTATCCTGCTTCATTGAAGACACATAGACCCCATCGGGCAATTGCTTAACGAGCTCAGTCAGGATGTAAATGGGCATGTTGCGGTCAGCCTGCAACGACTCCACAGCCTGTTGACGCGCACGCAATGCCGCAATCTCAGCCTGCAAGGAAGACACTTCCTTGATCTCATTCTCAAGCTTTTTGATCTCAGCTTGCAAGAAGGTATTCTTGTCGTTTTGCGCCGAGATACGCGCCTGATAGGTGGCGTAAATCACACCACAAACCACCCCGCCAACCAGCGCGGCAATGCCCAGCGACACATAGAACGCTTCTTTGCGCCTTTTGCGTGCTTCTTCACGGTGAGGCAATAGGTTGATCAAAATCATTGCAGAAACCTCCGCATCGCCAAGCCGCAAGCACTCAAGTAAGAGGGTGCCTCCCGGCGCATTTTGCTTTCTTTGATGCCTGAAGCGATTTGCATGCCTTCAAAGGGATTGAGCACTTGGCATGTGAACGAGGTTTGCGCCGTCACGGCTTCGGTCAAGCCGGGCAGAGAAGACGAGCCACCTGCCAACATCACATAGTCCACCCGGTTATGCGGCGTGCTGGTGAAGAAGAACTGAAGTGCGCGGCCAATTTCCTGCGCCATGTTTTCCACAAAGGGGCGCAGCACCGCCGTCTCGTAGTCTTCCGGCATTTCTCCGCTGCGCTTTTTGGTTTCAGCTTCTTCGGGCGAAAAGCCGTATTGGCGCACGATGAGCTCCGTCAATTGCGCACCGCCAAAAGCCTGATCGCGGTCGTACACCACTTCTTCGTTTTTCATCACCTGCATGCTGGTGGTCATCGCGCCTAGTTCAAACAAGGCCACCAAGGCGTCTTTGCCCTCCTCAGGCAATTGCTCCACCAACCGGCGTGTTGCGAGGCGGGAAGCATACGACTCCACATCCAACACCACGGGCTTGAGGCCTGCCGCCTCAGCCAAACCTTGGCGATCTTGCACCTTTTCTTTGCGTGAAGCGGCAATCAGCACATCCACGTCACCCGGCGTGTTCGCGCTCGGACCCACCACACAAAAATCCAAGCTCACCTCATCCAACGAGAACGGGATGTATTGATTGGCCTCAGATTCCACCTGAACTTCCAGTTCGGCATCGCTCATGCCGCCTGGAAGCACGATTTTTTTGGTGATCACGGCGGAGGCTGGCAGAGCCATGGCCACGTTTTTGGTGCGTGTGCCGCTCTTTTTGACGACTTTACGGATCGCCTCGGCCACTTCGTCGAACTTTTCGACATTGCCGTCGGTGATCCACCCGCGCTCGAGTTGCTCCGTCGCACAGCGTTCGAGCACCCAATCGCCGGCCTTGTTGCGAGCAAGCTCGACCAGCTTCACGCTGGAGCTACTGATATCCAAACCCACGAGCGGGGCTGGCTGGCGGCTAAATAGGGTAGCAAGCGAAACCAAGCGAAACTCCAATTTAAAAATGTTCTGGCCTGAAGACCGGACTGCCCTGATGTTAGATCAGAAGACCCTCAAAACTTAAGAACTTATTTCAATACTAGCAGTAAGTTACTTGTTCAACAGGGATTTTTTCTTTTTTCACCTATTCTGACCGTTGCCAAAATCCCACGCTTTTGATTTAGTAACTACTCGTTAAATGCTCAGGCATTCACCCAACACATATCAATCACTGGTTATTCATTCAGTTTAAATTTTTGACCTCGCCAGAGCCTGTTCACGCTGACTTCACCCCGCTTTCTATAATGACCCCATCGCCCATGCAAGAATCTTCCAACTCCTCCCCCACGCCCGCCAGCACTGGAAATTCCAGCCGCAGTTGGCAAAAAACTCTGCTTCATCTCTTGGCATGGGGGGCTGGATTGGTTGCTGCAGGCATCCTCTGTGTGGCATTTGCGATAGGCCTTGCTTTGGCCTCGGCCTACCCCAATTTACCTGATGTGTCGGATTTGACCGACTATCGCCCCAAACTCCCATTGCGCGTTTTTTCCTCTGATGGCGCCATCCTCGGTGAATTTGGTGAAGAACACCGCAACCTGACACGGCTCAAAGACATCCCCCAGCACATGCAAGATGCTGTGCTCGCCATTGAGGACGCGCGCTTCTTCTCTCATGGAGGTATCGATTACATCGGTGTACTTCGTGCTGCTTTTGCCAACCTAGGCAAGCTCAAAAGCCAAGGCGCATCGACCATCACCATGCAGGTGGCAAAAAATGTGTACCTGTCCAACGAAAAAACCTTCACCCGCAAGATTTACGAGATCTTGCTGACCTTCAAGCTTGAGCATGCCTTGACCAAAGAGCAAATTCTTGAGGTGTACATGAACCAGATTTATCTGGGCAACCGCGCCTACGGCTTTGCCTCTGCTGCAGAAACCTATTTTGGCAAGCCACTGAAGAGCATCAGTATTGCGGAAGCCGCCATGCTCGCTGGCGTACCGAAATTCCCTTCGACGGCCAATCCAGTGGCCAACTACCAGCGCGCCAAGCGCCGCCAGCTCTACATCATTGATCGCATGCTGGAAAACGGTTTTATTACCGAAGCGCAGGCTGTGGCCGCACGAGCCGAAGAGGTGAAAGTACGCACCGGCCCTGACCAGTCGCGCGTACATGCAGAGTTCGTGGCAGAAACCGTGCGCCAATTGATCTTCGCCCAATATGGCGAAGAAACGTACACACGCGGCTTGGATGTGTACACCACCATCAAATCCGCCGAGCAGCAAGCAGCCTACCGCGCCTTGCGCAAAGGCATCATGGATTTTGAACGCCGCCAGCAATACCGTGGTCCGGAAAAATTCATTGAGCTGCCCCAGGGCAAAGACGAGCGCGAAGAAGCCATTGATGACGCGCTCGCCGAGCGACCCGACAATGATGAAGTGATGGCGGCTGTAGTGCTGGAGGCCACTCCGAAAAAAATCGTTGCCTTGCGCCGCAGTGCGGAGCAACTGGAAATCACTGGCGATGGCTTGAAACCTGCTCAATCGGGCTTGTCGGCCAACGCCGCACCCAACATCAAGATCCGCCCTGGAGCGATCATCCGCGTAGTCAAAACGCCCAAAGGGGCTTGGGAGATCACGCAACTACCCGAAGTGGAAGGTGCATTCGTGGCGCTTGACCCGCGCACGGGCGCTCTGCGCGCCTTGGTCGGCGGTTTCGACTATGACAAGAACAAGTTCAACCACGTCACGCAGGCCTGGAGGCAGCCAGGCTCTAGCTTCAAGCCTTTCGTGTATTCCGCTGGTCTGGAAAAAGGCTTTTCGGGTGCGACAGTGATCAATGACGCGCCCCTGTTTTTTGACGCAGGCGTGACGGGCAGCCAAGCTTGGGAGCCGAAAAACTACGACGGCACATTTGACGGTCCGATGTCGATGCGCCGTGCTTTGGCCAAGTCGAAGAACATGGTATCGATCCGCATCTTGCAGTCTGTGGGCGCACAAACCGCACAAGACTGGGTGACGCGCTTTGGTTTCGAGGCTGAGAAACACCCGCCCTACCTCACCATGGCCCTCGGCGCAGGCTCGGTCACACCCATGCAAATGGCCACAGGCTATGCAGTGTTTGCCAATGGCGGCTATCGCGTAAACCCTTTCGTCGTTGAGCGCATCACGGATCAGCGTGGCCGCAAACTGCTGGAGTTCAAGCCGCCCGTGTTGGACGAGAGCATGCGGGCGATTGACGCACGCAACGCCTTCGTGATGACCAGTTTGATGCAGGAAATCACCCGCTCGGGCACGGCGGCCCGCGCGCAGGCCACATTGAAGCGCCCTGACATTTATGGCAAGACTGGCACCACCAACGATTCGATTGACGCTTGGTTTGCCGGCTACCACCCCACCACAGTCGCCGTGAGCTGGATTGGCTACGACACACCGCGCAAGCTGGGCGACCGTGAAACCGGTGGCGGCTTGTCTTTGCCTGTGTGGATCAGCTACATGGAAACGGCGCTCAAAGGCGTGCCCGTGATGGAGCCAGCCGCTCCCGAAGGTGTACTCAACATCGGTGGTGAATGGTTTTACGATGAATATGCGCGGGGCAATGGCGTCAACAGCCTAGGCTTGGGCGACCCGCTGCCCGAAGGCAGCACGCCCGGCTCTGGTACGGGCACTCGTGCTGCCCCCAGTGCGCCGGACGAGAAGAGATCAATTCTAGATTTGTTCAGAAACTAAGGCTTGAATGCCAACGCCATGCCAGACTGCGCGCTGGCATGTTCGCTCAAGTCCGAAAAGAACTCTGAGCCGGCACGGGTGCTGCGCCAATCGCTATCCAATTTGTAGTGAAAACCACCCGCTTTGGTGGCCATCCATACTTCATGCAGCGGCTTTTGCAGGTTGATGATGATCTGGCTCTTGTTGGCGAACGTGATCGTGATCATGCCGCCCACGCGCTGGTTGTCGATGTCGGCATCGCTGGTGTCGTTGATGCGGTCACAACTGGCTTCCACGCCTCGCAGCAAGGATTCGGCGTATTCAAGATATTCCGTGTCGGTCATGGCAAGTAAAATTGAGAAATGCTGAACTTTAAACCGATTGTAGGCCTGAGCTTGTGTGTTGCCGTGCTCGCGGCATGCGGGCAAAAAGGTGCGCTGATGCACCCGAAAGAGCCTGCGGCGCAAAACCGCGCCACCTTGCCGCAAGTGCTCAATCCTGCATCATCTGCATCCGCTCCTGCTTCTCCCGCCTCAGCGCCCAAACGCTGAGCTTTTTCGCTCTCATTCATGAAACCAACCGCCCTGCCCGGCCACCCATTTGTGGCTTATCACAATGATCAGCTCTGCGTCGAGGATGTTCGCGTGGCGGACCTCGCACGCGAGCACGGCACGCCCTTGTTCGTCTATTCCAAAGCCTCCATGCTGGCCGCGCTGGCCGCTTACCAAAAAGGCTTTGCAGGCCGCAAGGCGCAAATTTGCTATGCGATGAAGGCCAACTCTTCGCTCTCGATTTTGAAACTGTTCGCGCAGGCAGGGTGCGGGTTTGACATCGTTTCAGGTGGGGAGCTGGAGCGTGTGTTGGCTGCTGGTGGCTCGCCCGGCAAGATCATTTTCTCGGGTGTGGGCAAAACGCGCGCTGAGATGCGGCGTGCGCTCGAGGTGGGTATCCAGTGCTTCAACGTAGAGAGCGAAGAAGAGCTGGATGTGCTTTCGCAGGTGGCCTCCAGCATGGGCAAAGTGGCTCCAGTGAGCATTCGCGTCAATCCCAATGTCGACCCCAAAACGCATCCCTATATTTCTACTGGACTCAAAGGCAATAAGTTTGGCATCTCTCATGAGCGTACAGTGCCTGTCTATCAGCACGCTGCATCGTTGCCAGGCTTGAAAGTCGTGGGCATTGATTGCCATATCGGCTCACAGATCACCACCGTCGCGCCTTATCTTGATGCGATGGATCGTATTTTGGATTTAGTCACGGCGATTGAAGCTGAGGGCATTCACATTGAACACATAGATTTCGGCGGCGGCCTGGGTATTAACTACGAAGGCACGCAACCGCCAGCAGCAGACGACCTCTGGCAGCAATTGCTGGCCAAGCTGGACGCACGCGGCTTCGGCCATCGGCATCTCATGATTGAGCCCGGCCGCTCGCTGGTGGGCAACGCGGGTGTGTGCGTCACAGAGGTGCTGTATCTCAAACCCGGCGAGCAGAAGAACTTTTGCATCGTGGATGCCGCCATGAACGATCTGCCCCGCCCAGCGATGTATCAGGCGTTTCACAGCATCGTGCCAGTGCAGCCACGATCAGGCCAAGAGATCTCGTATGAGGTGGTTGGCCCGGTCTGCGAAAGTGGAGATTGGATCGGGCATGACCGAGCTTTGAATATTCAAAGCGGCGACTTACTTGCCGTGCTCTCCGCTGGCGCGTATTGCATGAGCATGGCCAGCAACTACAACACGCGTGGCCGCGCGGCGGAAATTTTGGTCGATGGCTCACAAGCGCATCTCATGCGCGAGCGCGAGACCGCACAAGACCAGATGCTGCGCGAGAAGTTGGTGTAAGCGTCTGCTGCGTTTACTATTAATTCGATAGCATCTGACGCAGATTCTATGCCGGCGAACGGTCAATTTTGATCAAAAAAAAAGAGGTTCCTCAGAACCTCTTTTTGTTTTCAGCGCGAGACTTCAAGCACGCGCTGCACGAAGACGCAAAGACATCTCTTGCAGCGCGGCAATGCCGCTTTCTTCAGCACGCTTGCACCAAGCAGCCAAGTTAGCTGCGAGCTGATCGCGCGAGAGATGCGTATTGCTCCACATCTGGCGCAATTCATCGCGCATCTCAGCCATTTTGCCGAGCACGGGAAACTGGGCACGCGCCGCCTGCAAGTCAGCGATAGCAGCGGCGGGCACCTTTTCGTCGTCGCGATGCAACCAGCGCTTGGCTGTTTTGAGGAGCGACAAATCACCTTGCTTGGCTTTGAGCGCTTCAATCTCAGCTTTGCAGGCAGCTCGCATGTCGCGTGCATACGCGGCCATGAGCTCATAGCGGTGCGCAATCAAAGCTTCCAGTGTTTGAGCGTCTGCCACAGGGCGTACATCGCCGAGCGCCAGTTTGGGCGGCACTTTTCTCACAGTGGCCAGACCGAGTGCTCGCAGGGCACGGATGTATTGCCAGCCAATGTCAAATTCATAGGGCTTCACAGAGAATTTGGCGCTGGTGGCATAGGTGTGGTGGTTGTTGTGCAGCTCTTCGCCGCCAATCAAAATGCCCCAAGGCGACACATTGGTGGCCGCGTCGTTGGACTCGAAATTGCGGTAACCCCAGTAGTGGCCAATGCCATTGATCACGCCAGTGGCCAGCACTGGAATCCAGAGCATTTGAATCGCCCACACCGTCAGGCCAAGCGCCCCAAACAAAGCGAGGTTGAGCACCAGCATCAGGCCGACACCCTGCCATGTGTAGCGCGAATACACGTTGCGCTCGACCCAATCCGTGGGGCAGCCATGGGTGTATTTTTCATGCGTCTCGGGGTTGGCAGCTTCGGCTTGATATAGCTCTGTGCCAGTGAGTAAGAGCGCTTTCAGGCCACGGGTTTGCGGGCTATGCGGGTCTTCTTCGGTTTCGCATTTAGCGTGATGTTTGCGGTGAACGCCTACGAAATCGGCGGTCTTCATACCGGAGCCAATCCAGAGCCAGCCGCGGAAGAAATGGGACACGACGGGGTGCAAATCCAATGCGCGGTGCGACATGGCGCGATGCAAGTAGATCGTGACGGACGCAATCGTGATATGCGTGGTGAACAAGGTGTAGAGCACGATCTGCCACCAGGAAGCTTCGGTCAAACCTTGGGCCAGCCATTGGATCAAAGCTTGCGTGACGTTGTTGTCAAAAAACTGCATAGTTCTCCTCGTTGCCTAGATTGGCGAGATTGTCAGAAGATGTGAACAATTTTACCCTGCCAATGCTTCCAAAACAGCCTCAAAGCGCTTTTGCGCATCATCGTTGAACGACTGAGAGCTGAGGTAAACAACAGTTGTTTGCTATCTTTGTAGTAGCACTCTACGCAGGTTTTATGCCGGCGAAATGCCGTTTTTTCTTAAAATTTGCGCTCAAAACGCGCCACCAAGCCTGCATGCTGCGCGGGCCATTGAGCCAGTGCCTGCGCATCGCCGGCAAACTCTTTGCGCAAGAACGCCAGCATCAACTCGCGCGTGGCTTTCTTCACTTGCGGGTTCAGCGCTTCGCCACCCGTGCCCAAGCGGTCGGTAAACATGCTGTGGCTGCCTTCTTTGAACACGGCCAGCATCTTGCCGGCTAGGCTGCTAGTCGCCTCGTACACCGCCACGCGGTCTTGCGCAGAAGAAAAATAGCCGGGGATTTTGATTTCATCGCTGGTGGCGGTGATGTGCAGGCTGGGTACGCGAATGCTGCCAACGATCTGCGCGGGATCGCCTTCCCCGTAAAAGGGCGGTGCGCTGATGATGACCGCCGCCTTGATGCGCGGGTCGGCCAAATCCATGGCTCTGCCTTCGCGCTGTACGCGAGCCCCAGCCAGCAGCAAAGTGGTGTTCGCGCCATAAGAATGCCCTGCGGCGGCAATGCGCTGTGCGTCGAATCGGGAAGACAGTTGCGTATCAGAGAGCACCTGATCGAGTGCAAAGCGCATGTCTTTGGTGCGGTCAATTGCTTCGGTTTCTTTGGCCGCTTCCTGCAAACGACCCACCATCTGCACCGGATTGCCGAACCACAAACTGCGGTCGCTGCCCACATGCTGCACATGCAAAGCGGCGATACCGTTGGCAGCCAAGTATTTGCCGATGTAGCTGTAGCCCTCGCGTGAACCACCGATGCCATGGGAGAAGATCACGATAGGCGCTGGGGCGGATGCGTCTTTGGGCAGGTACAAACGCACCGGTACAGCGCGCTGGCGCATGGCATCGGTCAGTTGCAGGTCTCGCACCTCGTGGGTGTCGGCCTCGGGCATGCCCACAGCAGTGGCCAGCGCTTGGCTGCGGCTAGCGGCGCGGCTGTCCCAAGCTTGCTGTTGGTTGCTGGTGCTGCTGGCGCAGCCAAGAAGGGAAAGCGCGGCGGCAGCGAGCAGCGCGACGGCTATCAAACGTTGTGAGGGTTGGGTCAGCATGGCAGGAATTGGAGATGGACAGGAAGAGCTTGCGCATGCAGCCTCATGCCCCAGCAGATAAGTTCCGAGCGATACCTTTCAAGCCCCTCTATTGGAGCGCGGGTCTATTTTGCCGCGCCAGCCATTGGCTTGATTGCCCCGCAATTCGCGCCCAAAAACTTGCCGGTGGTTTGCATATCCATGGTCTCTTTCTTGCCACCTTGCACTGTGTTGATGCGCATTTTGCCGCTGTAACTGTCGGCATTGGCAAAGGTGATCTGGCCTTCGCCATCGCCCTGCGGGTTCGTGCATTGGAAGCTGAAATTGTGCGTCGCGCCACTTTGCGAAAACTTGTAGGTGCAGCCTTGGCGCTGCTCCATCGGCGGACGGCTGGCCATCTCGGGTGTGATGCAGACCTTGATGGCTGTGGCGCCACCTGGTGCTGCGCTCATGCTCACGCCCTGCTTGGCCATCATCTCTTCCATTTGCTTGCGCTGCGCGGCAGGCATGGAAGCCAGCGCCTTTTGCGCTTCCTCCATTTGCTTGGCCATTTGAGGGTTGGTAGGCGAAGACATGGTGCTGGTGATCTCCCACAAACCAGGCTTGGTGCTGCTTTGCGCAAAAACCAAGCTGGCTGCGCAACAACCTGCTGCTAAAACGATGATACGCATGAATGGACTCCTGAAGAATATGCCTGCATTGTGAATCCAGATACTGGGTTTGCCAAGTGTGATGAAATCACGCCATGGCAAAAAATCTGAGTTTAGTGATCACCCCCGGCGACCCGGCAGGCATTGGCCCGGAGATTGTCGCCAAGGCGTTTCGTGATGCACCTGAACTGCTCGCGGGTTGCTTCGTGCTCGGTGATCTGCCGATGATGCAGCGAGCCGCTGAGCTAGTAGGCGGCGTGTCAGCTTATGCTGCGCTCGGCTTGCAAGACCACACGTCGCCGGGCATGCCCGTGCTGGCTCTTCAGGATACCGATCCACTCCTAAAAAGTGAGCATCTCGCGCAGATTCCGTGCCGGCGAGTGAGTGATTTGGCTGGAAAATTCTCTTTTGACTGCGTACGAGAGGCCGTGCGTATGGCGCTACATGGCGAGGTGGCGGCTATCGTGACTGCACCAATTCACAAAGAGGCTTGGGGCGCAGCGGGGGTGACGTTTCCGGGGCATACCGAGTTGCTACAACACGAAGCCGCTGCGTTTGCTCATCGCAGCGTTGACGAGATGCCTGTGCGTATGATGCTGGCCAATGATGAGCTGCGCACCGTGCTCGTGAGCATTCATATGAGACTGCGCGAAGCGTTGGAGCGAGTCACCACGGATAACGTGCTGCAAACCATCCGCATCACACACACTGCGCTCTCGCAAAGCCTTGGAAGAGCGCCGCGCATCGCCGTGGCGGGCTTGAATCCCCATGCCGGCGAAGGCGGCTTGTTTGGTCGGGAGGAAATTGAGGTGATTCACCCTGCGATTGCGGCAGCCAAGGCAGAGGGTATCCACGCGCAGGGCAGCTTCCCGCCCGACACGATCTTCATGCAAGCGCGCGTCTTCAAAAAATTCGATGTGGTGATTGCGATGTACCACGATCAAGGCCTGATCCCCGTGAAATACCTCGGCGTGGAAAAAGGTGTGAACGTCACGTTGGGTTTGCACAACGGCCAAGGCCGCGCGTTGATACGCACCAGCCCAGATCACGGGACGGCGTTTGATATTGCGGGCCAAGGTACTGCAGATGCTTCGAGTTTGATTGAGGCGGTGAGGCAGGCG
>JBJTSL010000269.1:0-4531 GCA_046076625.1 Allobrachymonas sp. | reverse complement strand
TTTCCACAGCTGCGGCAATTTCGGGTGGGCTCAATTCTTTGCAGAGCAACAGCGGCACGACGCTGACCTTCGTGGCTCGGCAAAGTGGGCAGCAAACGTACAACCCGTTCGGAGCCCCTAATTTTGTGGTGCTGCAAAACCCCTTCCCCGGAGACCCAAGTCGAAGCGTGATTGGCGGCAACGAATGGCTGATTGCCAACGGCAAGTTCACAGGTGCTCCTGCCACAGTCGATGTGTGGCAACAGGCTTTGGGTGGCCTCGTTGCCGGGCGCACCTACCAAGCCATGTTCTATGTCTCAAACGCTGCTCAGCCGGGGCAAACGCCTGCGTTGCTTCCTTCTGTTCGCCCGCAATTTACTACCAGCACCAGCGTCTTCCTCACGCCCGCTTTGGCTTTACCCAATGAAGCCACTCTGGCGGGCGACCGCTGGACCTTGGTGCAAGGTACCTTTACCCTGCCCACCGGTGGAACCGGTACGGTGTCGATTGCTGATGTGACCGCACCCACGGCGGGAGAAACAGGTGGCGTCTGGGCGCTGGCGGGCGTGACAGTTCGCGAATGCGTGCCGTCTGCCGACGTGCAGGTGAGCAAAACCAACAACGTGAGCAGTTTGACGACGGGCAGCACCACGCAATACACCATCACGCTGTCCAACCCCACCGCCGTGACTGCCACCACGCTCACTTTTTCAGACCCTGCGGTGAGCAATTTCATTAAATTCACGGTGACTTGCACGGCCAGCGCCGGCAGCCTCTGCCCCACGCCCGCTACGGCCACCACCGTGCTTTCTGTGGAGACCACGGGCGTCACCGTGCCGCGTATCGCACCCAGCAGCACCGTCACTTTTGTGATTCAGGGCACGGTCACGGGCGCAGCAGGCACAACGGTGACGAATATTGCCAGTATTGTGCCGATCGGCTACATCGACACCAACCCGACCAACGACAGTGCGCAGGACTCTGACCCGGTGACAGGCAATGTGTTTCTCACGATCACCAAAACCAATTCAGTGACAACACTCACCGCAGGGTTTACCACCAGCTACAGCATCACCGTCACCGTCACCAATAGCGGCTCAGCAGCAGTGACCAATGCCCTGTTCAAAGACACGCCCTCTGCGGGTTTGAGCTGCACCAGCATCAGTTGCGTGGCCAGCGGCGCGGCTTTGTGCCCCCTGCCGGCCAATTTGACGATTGCCAACATGACCGGCCCCGGCATTCAAATCCCCAGCCTGCCTGCACCTCCCACGAGTTCTGTGCGGTTCACGGTCAATTGCAACGTCACTGCCACATGTGTGCCTTAGCTTTCGTGGCTCAAGTGGGGCGAGTGGCTTTGGCTTTTTCTAGCGCAGCCGCCACAAACCGGCGCTTTTTTTCTAGTTCGGCACGGTCTGTGATGCGAGTGACGGTCTCTGGGTGATCTTCAAGCGCTTGAAGCTTGTCAGAGAGCTGTTTTTCAAGCATTTTAGGCTGCACGCCGGCATGGAATCTGCGTCGAGCGCTCATGTTTTCATAGCGCTCCAAGGCCGCACGGGCCAGCATTGGGCTCCAGGCCGCCCAGCCGGTGCGCCCCGGCGTGGCGATTTCGATCTCAATGCAATCAACCGGACAGACAGGGATGCACAGCTCGCAGCCCGTGCAATCCGCTTCGATGATGGTGTGCATGAGCTTGTTCGTGCCCACAATCGCATCCACCGGGCAGGCTTTGATGCACAGGGTGCAGCCAATGCACCAGTCTTCGTCAATGAAGGCCACCGTGCGCTCTTGCACGCGGCCAAATTCGGGGTTAATCGGGATGACGGGCCTGCCGGTTAATGCAGCCAGCCTCGCGACGCCTTCATCGCCGCCAGGCGGGCATTGGTTGATTGGCACGGCATCCTGCGCCATCGCCTGGGCATAGGAGGCGCAATCGGGGAAGCCGCAGCGTTGGCATTGGGTTTGCGGCAGCGCGGCATGCAAAGCCGCGGCGCCAGGGCTCAGTTCACTCGCCCGCATCGCGCAGTCAGGCCGCGCGGGAACGCTTGGAAGGTGCTTTAGAGACTCCTTTTTTAGGAGCATTCCGCGCAGGTTTCTTGCCGGCCAGAGCCTGTTTTTGCTTGGAAACGGCAGGATGAACCGCTGGCTTGGCTGCTGCGGCAATGAAATCTCGCACCTGTGGGTACACCATTTCACGCCAGCGCCGCCCTGAGAAGATACCGTAATGCCCCGCACCTTTGACTTCGTAATGATGCTTTGCCGGGGGGCTGATTCCGCTGCACAAATCATGTGCTGCGCGCGTTTGGCCGCTGCCGGAGATATCGTCAAGCTCGCCTTCCACCGTGAGCAGGGCGCAGCCGGTGATGTCTTGCGGGCGCACACGCTCGACTTTGCCTTCAGGCGAAGTGACATCCCAGGTGCCGTTGACCAACTTGAAATCTTGGAATACG
This sequence comes from Allobrachymonas sp., assembly GCA_046076625.1. Lineage (GTDB taxonomy): Bacteria > Pseudomonadota > Gammaproteobacteria > Burkholderiales > Burkholderiaceae_C > JANMDU01. The sequence continues at coordinate 2,105 of JBJTSL010000269.1, read as the reverse complement.
GTTCGGATGGTTTGCAGATAGTAGGTCGCGTCCATGTCCAGTACGGCGTTGTATTCGTCGTAGAACTTTCGGTGCGCTTCCACGTTGCGGTCATCACCCTTGATGAGGTCTTTGAAGTAATCCCAGTGGCTTTTTGCATGGTTGCTCGGGTTCATGGCCACAAAACCCGTGTGCTGCAAAAAGCCGGGATAGACCATGCGGCCCGCGCCGGGGAAGTTGGAGGGCACACGGTAAATCACATTGTTTTCAAACCACTGGTAGCTGCGCTGCATGGCGAGGTTGTTCACCGCCGTAGGCGATTTGCGCGCATCAATCGGCCCCCCCCTCATCGTCATCGACAGTGGCAATTTTTCGCCGCGCGAGGCCATCAGCGACACAGCCGCCAGCACCGGCACGGTGGGCTGGCACACGCTCACCACATGACAATGCCCGTATTGCTTGAGAAGATGGCGGATGAATTCCTGCACGTAGTTCACATAATCATCCAACGAGAAATTGCCTTCGGACAGAGGCACGGTGCGTGCGTTCTTCCAGTCCGTGATGAAGACTTTGTGGCTTTGCAACATGGCGCGCACGGTATCGCGCAGCAGCGTGGCATAGTGGCCAGACAAAGGTGCGACGATCAGCACCGGCGGCTGGCCTTTGAGCTTGGCTAATGTGCCCACATCGTCAGAAAAGCGCTTGAAGCGGCGCAGTTCGCAAAAAGCCTTGTTGATCTCCACGCGCTCGTGAATGGCAACTTCGGTTTGCACACCATCATGCTCTACATGCACCGTTTTGATGCCAAATTCGGGCCGCACATAGTCTTTGCCCAAGCGATACATCAAATCAAAACCAGCGGCCGTGCGCTGCGCAAACGGCAGTTGACCAAAACCGTTCATCGGGTTCGCATAGAGCTTGGCCGTGGCTTGCGCAAATTCTGCAAACGGCTCCATGAGTGAGCGCTGGGATTCGTAGAGTTGGTAGAGCATGGTGTGGTTTCTTGATTCAGCAAATTTGCTGCATTGCAACATTCTACGGACTGCGCGGAGCTTTGTGTGTAGGTGAAACATCTATTTCGCCATTCTTTCCCCGTACTGGATCAACCATGGCACTATGATTCACACATGGTCAAACCTGTTGTTTATCGCATCGCCCTCGTGGCTCACGATGCCAAGAAACCCGATATCGAGACACTTGCCAAGGATTTCCTCGGTTTTCTCGAAACCTGTAAGCTCTGCGCCACAGGCACTACTGGCGCTCGCATCATGCAGGCTGCAGGCCTGAGAGTTGAGCGCCTTCTTTCGGGCCCCATGGGCGGCGACCTGCAAATTGGCGCGCGTCTGGCCAGCGGCAAGATTGATGCGGTGATCTTCCTGCGCGACCCAATGACGGCGCAACCGCATGAGCCCGACATCAACGCTCTCGTGCGAGCCTGTGATGTGCACAACGTGCCCTGCGCCACCAATGTGGCCAGCGCACAAATGCTGCTGCAAACCTTGTCTTGGTTGGCGATTTTTGGGGATTAAGAGCCAGTTCTAGCTTCTTTTTGAAGAATTTTTGGGCTCTTCCCGGCGTGTAATCACGGTAGTTTGCTACTAACTTAGTAGCAATCGCTCAGTGGCTGATCAGGAGCAGTCAGACGCGATGACGCCTTGCAGTCGCTTGCTTTCTTCCGCGCGCTGAGCATCGTTCATGACTTCGCGTTCGCCTTTGGAATTGGTGGAGCTGATGCGCGCTCCTGAATCGAAGTTGGCTTTGGAGCGCTTGGCTCGCTCGCAATTTTCCTTCTTGGCCGCAGCAAATTTCTCTTCTTCGGCTTTTTTGGCGGCCGCTTCCTTGTTTTTGGTTTCGTTTTTCCGCTTTTCAAGCTCAGGGTCTTTGCTGGCCAATTTGGGTGCTGCGGCAGTAGTCGTGCCGGTCGAAGTGGTGCTGGCCGTAGATTCAGCGGCGGCAGTGGCGGCGGGTGCAGCCGCCGGGCGACTGTTGGCAGGGCGACGAATAATATCTTTCTCAGCAATGCCTTGCGGGGGTGGCTGATCGCTGAAAACGGTGCGCCCGCCTTCTTTCCAGCCCCATTGCGCTTGAGCTGCGGTCATGACCGCCATCAGGCAAAGGCCTGTAAA
>JBJTSL010000268.1:0-12753 GCA_046076625.1 Allobrachymonas sp. | reverse complement strand
GTGCAGGATTTTGAAGCGATTTTGCAAAGCACGCATGCCTCCCTCGTCAAACAGTATCAGGCGCTGCTTGCGACCGAGCGCGTCACGCTGGACTTTCTGCCGGAGGCGATTTCGCGTCTCGCGCAGATTGCGTTTGAAGTGAACGAGCGTACTGAAAACATCGGTGCGCGCCGCCTGGCCACCGTGATGGAGCGCTTGCTCGACGAAGTGAGCTTTGACGCGGCCAATCTCGATGGGCAAACGGTAAAGATCGATGCGGTTTATGTGAATGCGCGCTTGGGCGAACTGAGCAAGAACGAAGATTTGTCGCGCTATATCTTGTAAGTCGCGCAGATAGAAAGTTAATTGGGTTCTGACCCCAGCTAAATTGTGACCCCAAATAAATTTAGCGATTGTTGGTCTTCATCGCCCGCTCTACCTCTCGCTTGCCTTCGCGGTCTTTGATGGTGTCGCGTTTATCGTGATCTGCCTTGCCTTTGGCGAGGGCAATTTCGCATTTCACGCGGCCAGACTTCCAGTGCAAATTCAAAGCCACCAAGGTGTAGCCTTTTTGCTCCACCTTGCCAATCAGGCGACGAATTTCGTCTTTCTTCATCAGCAGCTTGCGGCTGCGCAGTGCGTCGGGGTTCACGTGAGTGGAGGCGGTTTTGAGCGGGTTGATTTGCAAGCCCATCACGAACAGCTCGCCATTGCGAATGAGCACATAGCCATCGGTCAGCTGCACCTTGCCGTTGCGCACGGCCTTGACCTCCCAGCCTTCCAGCACCATGCCGCATTCGTATCTCTCTTCAAAGAAATAGTTGAATGCGGCTTTTTTGTTTTCGGCGATGCGCGCCGTGGGATCGGTTTTGGGTTTGGCCATGAACGGCAAATGGAGCTGAATGCAGAAATTACAATTGAGGGGAGATTGTAAGAGCGTGGTTCACTTGATGATCTGCGATAAGTTTTGAATTCCGTCCATAAATCCGTTTTGATCTGGCACAGCCCGCAGCAGATGTTTGATTTGGTGTCAGACGTGCCGAGCTATCCGCAGTTTTTGCCCTGGTGCGATGCGGCGCAGATTGTGCAAAAGCATGCCGACGGGCAAACCGCCGAAATTGGGCTCAATTTCAAAGGCTTGCGCCAAGAATTTTCCACCCGCAACACCCATATCCACCACAAGAGTGGCATGCTCGAAGAGCGTCTGAGCTTAGTGCAAGGGCCTTTTTCCGAGCTGGAAGGGCAGTGGTTGTTCTCGCCCTTGCGCGATATTCAAAGCGGCGCAGCGCCTTCGGCTTGCAAAGTGGAGCTGTTGTTGAGCTACAGCTTCGGCAATGCAGCGATGGCCGCGCTGGTCGGCCCGGTGTTCGATAAGATTGCTTCAAGCTTGGTGGATGCGTTTGTGCAACGGGCGGAGAGTGTGTATGGCTGAGGCTAAGGGCAAATCGATTCAGATCACCCTCGTGTGGTCACCCGCGCCGCGTGTGGTGCATGAACTGCATCTGACTTTAGCTGCGGGTACGCTTATCCGCGATGCGCTCACGATAGGCATTGAGCAAGATGCGCGATTTGCAGATGCAACGCAGTCCGAATCCTTCGGCATTTGGAATCGCCGTGTTCCGCCCAACCAAGTCTTGAGGGATGGCGACCGAATCGAAATCTATCGCTCGTTGCGTGTCGACCCCAAAGCAGCCCGTCGCGAACGCTTCAAAAAGCAAGGTGCCCGGTCTGCTGGCCTATTTTCAAAGCGCAGGCCGGGTGCGAAGGCGGGGTATTGAATGCCAGAGCGAGTGGTCAAATGCTTAACCCACCTTGGTCACGCGCTCACTTGTTCAGTCAACCCTCCAAGCCTTGCTCAAGCGTGTCTTTCGGGTTCGCTGGGGCGGGCATGGCTTCTGCATTGGGCTGGCAAAACCACCAGCAGATCAATCCGCAAAGACCAGGCTGTGAGGGTATCCCGTTCGGGCAGGGGTGAACGGGACATCACAATTTCTTCAATCGTTGCAAAGCCAATTCAAGCGTTTCATTTTTCTTCGCAAAGCAAAAGCGCACCACGCGCTGGTCAAAACCATTACCGTAGAAAGCGGACAACGGAATGGCTGCCACACCGATCTCTACGGTGAGCCACTTGCAGAAATCGGCTTCGTTCAAATCTGAGATGGCTGAGATATCGACACATTGGAAATAACTCCCTTGGGTGTGCAGCGGTTTAAGACGGGTTTTCTTGATACCTTCCAAGAACAGATCACGTTTGCTTTGGTAGAAGGTCGGAAGATCGAGATAGGGGGCTGGGTTGGCCATGTAGCTGGCCAAGGCGTGCTGCACAGGGGTGTTGACGGTAAACACGTTGAACTGGTGCACTTTGCGGAACTCCGCGCTCATACTCGCGGGTGCGGCGACGTAGCCCACTTTCCAGCCGGTGACATGATAGGTTTTGCCGAAGCTGCTGACGATGAAGGCACGAGCTGCAAGACCTGCAAAGCGGGCAGCGCTTTGATGTTGCGCGCCGTCAAACACCATGTGCTCATAGACTTCATCGCTGATGAGCACGATATCAGTCGGTGCAAGAATCTCTTGCAGCTTGAGCATCTCTGCCTCGCTCCAAATCGTGGCGCTGGGGTTGTGGGGGCTGTTGATGAGGATGGCGCGGGTTTTGGGGGTGATCGCTGCGCTGATCTTGTCGAAATCTGGGCGGAACGTGATTGGAGTCAAGGGCACGCGCACCACCGTGCCACCTGCCAGCTCGATATTGGGCGCATAGCTGTCATAGCAAGGCTCCAACACGATCACTTCATCGCCTGCACGCACGACGGCGAGGATGGCTGTGATAATGGCTTGCGTCGCGCCGGCCGTTATGGTGATTTCATCGTTCGCCGAATACTGGCGAGTATGGAGCGCTTCTATTTTGGTAGCAATGGCTTGGCGCAGAATGGGCAATCCCGCCATCGGCGGATACTGATTGTGCCCAGCTTGCATGGCTTGCGTGACCGCGTCCACAAGCTTGGGGTCGCACTGAAAATCAGGAAAGCCTTGCCCCAGATTCACTGCCCCTTTGTCGGAGGCAAGCTGCGACATGACTGTGAAAATCGTGGTGCCGACGGCAGGGAGTTTGGTTTGCAATGTGGGCGTGCGTTCTAAAACTTGCATCGTTGAAAAACTAAAAAAGAATCAAAGAGAAAAATCATCGCTGTAGCCAGACAGCGCCTTGCTCACCAAATCTCTTGTGAGTCGAGGGCTGATTAGCTCCGTGAAGGTGTAGATGAAACTACGCAAATAGGCGCTGCGTTTGAAGGCGACTCGGGCGGTGTTTTTGCCAAAAAGGTGGCCAGCGGGTTTGACGATCAGGTCTTTCTCGTCGGCGTTCACCGCCATTTCGGCCACGATGCCCACGCCTAAACCGGCGCGCACATAGGTTTTGATCACGTCCGAATCTATCGCTTCAATCGCCATGCGCGGCTCCAGCTTTTTCGCGGTGAATGCGGCATCAATCTTGGTGCGGCCAGTGAAGGTGGGGTGATAGCTCACCAGCGGCTCACCTGCCAAATCATGCAGCGTGACCTCACTGACTTTGGCGAGCTTGTGGTCAACAGGCATCACGAGTACATGCTGCCAGTCGTAACAGGGCAGGGTCACGAGTTCGGCGTAATCAGCCAAGCTCTCGGTGGCGATGCCGATTTCGGCCACTTCGTCAATCAGCATTTTGGCCACTTGATCGGGCGAGCCTTGGTGCAGGCTGATGTTGACTTTGGGGAAGGTCTCCCGCAGTTTGGCAATGGGGCCGGGCAGCACGTAGCGCGCTTGCGTGTGGGTGGAGGCAATGCTGAGTGTGCCGCTGTCTTGCAGGCTGTATTGCTCGCCAATGCGCTTCAAGTTGCCAACTTCGCGCAAGATGATGTCAATGCTTTTAAGTACTTGCGCGCCGGGCTCAGTGATACGCTTTAAACGTTTGCCGTGGCGCGCGAACACTTCAATGCCAAGCTCTTCCTCAAATTCGATGATGGCTTTGGAGACACCGGGTTGCGAGGTATGTAGCGCTTTGGCGGCTTCAGTGAGGTTGAGATTACGGCGCGCAGCTTCTTGAACGAAGCGAAATTGGTGAAGATTCATATCGAAATTCAGCTAAAGAACGTATTCATTATGCCTTGGCGAGCAGGTTCGCTGCCCGCGAGTATCTGCGCAGGCTCCAACTGATGCCTCATGGGATAACTGGGCTCAGGGAATTTTTGATGCATTTTTCGGAGTTCGCCGGCGTCATTTCTACATCATTTGCTATCAAATTTAGAGTAAAAAAGCCACCGCGAACGGTGGCTTTTCATCTCGCAACAGCCAATTGAGCGATCAATCGCCGCGTACCACGCCTTCGCGGCGTGGATCGGCGCCGCCAAACCAGCCCGAGCCGCCACCTGAAGCGGCATTCAAATTGGCGCGCCCAATGGCTTGCAAACCGCTAACCATGGCTTGCTCGCGCACTTCATGGCCCCTAGCTTTGAGGTTGTCCACCGTGGCCACAGGGAAGCGCTTTTCTTCCAACAGCGTGGGTGCGCCGGCTGCGCCGAAGTTGGGTAAATTGATGGCCTGCTGGGCGTTCAGCCCCCAGTTGAGCATACCGAACACGGTTTTGGCGGTGTAGTGGATGATCAGTGCACCGCCAGGGCTGCCGCCTGTCATGACGACCTTGCCATCGGCTTTGTCGAAAATGATCGTGGGGCTCATCGAGCTGCGCGGGCGCTTGCCGGGCTGCACACGATTGGCCGTTGGCTTGCCAGCCGAGTCATTGGGGTTGTAGTTGAAATCAGTCAACTCGTTGTTAAGCAGGAAGCCGCCGGCGGCCTCCGGGTTGCTGGGGTTGACCATTTGGCGCGCGCCAAACGCATCTTCAATCGTGGTGGTCATGGACAGGGCATTGCCATAGCCATCAATGATGCTGATATGGCTGGTGCCGTATTCCGGTTGGTCTGCCGCCTTACCAAAGGCAGATTTCACGGAAGCAGGGTCTCCCGCTTTGGCATCGCCTTTCATGCTGCTGGCTTTGATCAGGCTGGCGCGCTGGGCGAGGTAAGCGGGAGCGAGCATGGAGTTCCAGTTGCCGCCAATTTTGCCATCGGGTGCAGGCACGAAGTCCGGGTCGCCCAAATACAGGGCGCGGTCGGCGAAGGCCAGGCGCGAGGCTTCGGTGTAGAGATGCAGCCAGCCAGGGCCTGGCAAGCCATCGGACTCGAGCTGGATATTGCCAGCATTGGTTTGCGCCAATGTGCCCAAAATTTGACCCACCGCGATCATGCCTGAGGACGGGGGAGGCATGCCGCAAATGACGTAATCCTTGGCGTTGGCTTTGTAGTCCATGCAAATCGGGTCACGCTTTTTGGGCTGGTAGCCCGCCATGTCGGCCATGGTGAGCTTGCCGGGGTTGTCCTTGTGCCCCTGCACTTTGTTCACAATGGCTTGTGCAATCGGGCCTTCGTGCATGGCTTTGCTGCCCTCGGCGGCAATTCGTTTCATGACATCTGCGTAGGCTTGGTTGCGCAGGTTGAAGCCCACGTCACGCGGGTCGCCATCGGGTTTGTAGAAATAGGCGGTGGCGACCGGGTCTTTCTTCAGATGCGCGTCGGCGCGCACCAAAGTGTTCAGGCGCGGACTGACCTTGAAGCCGCCTTCTGCCAAAGCAATCGCGGGTTCAAAGAGTTTGGCCCAAGGCAGTTTGCCATGCTGTTTGTGCGCCATCTCCAGCATACGCATCGTGCCCGGCACGCCCACTGAGCGGCCACCGACCACACCTTCATAAAACGCCAGCGGTTTGCCATCTTTCATGAAGAGGTTTTCATCGACGCCAGCGGGAGCGGTTTCTCGGCCGTCGAAGGCTTCCGTCTTTTTGCCATCGTGGTGCAACAGGAATGCACCGCCAGCGATGCCGCTGGATTGAGGTTCTACTAGGCCCAGCACGAGCTGCACGGCAATCGCCGCATCGACTGCGCTGCCGCCGGCTTTGAGTACTTGGTAGCCTGCATCCGTAGCCAGTGGGTTGGCCGCAGCGACAGCGAATTTACTGGTCGCCCAACCGGGTTTTTCGGTGATGCCCGATGCGCCCTCGGGCTGTTGGAAGGGTTGGTAGCTGAAATTGGTGGGGGTGCTGGCGCAAGCGGCCAGCAATGTGGCTGCGGCTAAGCTTGAAAGGGTGAAGCTGCGACGAGCGATAGGGCGCATGGGATTCTCCGTGTTGTCAATCTGTCAGTCTAACCAAAAAAGCCCGCCAGAGCGAATCTTGCGGGCTTGGGCTCTGGGGAATAACCCGTAGGGGGCTTAGCGCGTGGCTGGCGCGGTCGCGGGGTGCACATTGCTGGGGGCTTCGTCCAAATAGCCTTTACCGTCTTTCACACCTTTTTTGCCCATGATCTGCCAGTTGGTGCGCTGGCCAATCAGTCGCGCGAGGGCTTCCAGCTCCTCATCGGTGTGGTTGATGGCGCCGGCAGGGGTGAGCAATTTGCCGTTCACTGGCTCTGGTTCGCCCCAAAAGGCTTGGTGGTAATCCGCGCGGGACAGGGCGCGGTCTGCGCCAGCGGCAATGTCCACCGTGCCATAGCAATTGCAAAAACACGAGCGGAAGTTCTGATTGGGGCGCACCTCGGTGTACACACCCCTGCCACGAATGCCCGCCGTGAGCGTGGGCGTGACGATTTGGCGGTTGTTTCCCTTTCCCCACACGCTGGCGACCGCGCCCGTCAGGATACGCAGTACGCTTACTGCGTTGAGCGAAGCACCACGCTCCACCGTCAGTCGCGAATTCTGGCGAACTTGGAATGAGGCATTGCCCACCACAAAGATCAAATTCGACCCCGGCCCGGTTTCGATGCGATCCCCGGTTTGCACAATGCTTTGCGGCGTCAACCGTTCGCCGTTGACGAGGGCATCGCCCAGCAGCTCAACGACATTGCTACGCTGCTGGGCTTGGGCGGCAGTGAATCCACCCATGGCTGTCCACGCAGCAGCTGCGCTTAAAAAACTGCGGCGTTGAAACCAGAGCAATTCACTGCTTTGGCGACCATCGAGGTTGTGTTATTCCATAAATGCTCCTAGTCAACTGAGGACATACGAATTCAAGCGGTGGGTGGATGCAATTGTGGGGGCGACTCTTCGGGGTGAACAAAACTATCGCGGAAGGTGAAATAGGCCGAGGTGGTGATCATCGCGCTCACCATCAGTGCCAGCGGCACCATCATGGCAGCGCCGATGCCTTTGAGGCCTAACAGGGCGAAAGTGAGGGTGATCAAGATACCGCAAGCGCCGATCAGCGCAAACCAGCCCAAACCATAGGCAATATAAGCTCCCGTGTTGCGCACACAGGCCACCAAGCTGAAGAAGATCGCCTTGCTGGGTGCAATGCCATACCAATGCACCAAAGCGGGCGAATGCCAAAAGAGGGTTGACAGCGCCACCAGCAACAGCATGCGCAAAATCATGGCGGTCTGTACGGCGCTGTTGTCAAACACAGCCCGGTCGATTTCGCCGTCCTTCGTAAACAAGCGGGTAGAAGCGCCATCGTCAATCAGATGTGTCAAGCCCACAATCAGCAAATAGCCCACCGCATACATCGTACCTAGAGTGAGCATGGCGCGTAAGCGACCTTGGCCCGAGCGAAAAGCCGTGGCTAGCACCGAAGGCATAGGGAATTTGCCGCGATGCGCCTCCAGCGAGGCCACCATCAAACCCAGCGTGGCCGCTGGCACGATCATCAAAGCCAAGGCCGTGCCAATCAAAGGAAGGATTGAGAGCATTGAAACGGCAGCAATGAACATGAAAAACAAGCCGCCCAAAGCCAAAGGTTGCTTGAAGAAGGTTTGCACGCCCAGCTTGACCCAGGTGAATCCGGTGCTCGCAGGAAGAATTTGCAGTTTCATAAGAGGTGGTCGGAGTTGAAGCGCGGGCGTGACACAGGTTTCAGCGCAAGACCTGAATATAGGCGGGCATCGTGAATTGCATCACGCCGCCAAGCCCAAAGACGTGTTTTGCGCGCGTGATCTCAGCACCCGCTCGAAATGCCTGGGATCGTGCGGTGTGAGCATGCTGGCTTCGCGGGGCAGGTGAAAATCCCACAGGCGAGAGGTCCAAAAACGCAAAGCGCCCGCGCGCAGCATGGCGGGCAGCAGCATGCGCTCGGCGGCTTGCAGGGAGCGCTCTGCGTTGTAAGCTTGCAGAAATGCGGTTTGACGCATCAAGTCTGCTTCGCCGCTGGCCAGATCAATGCACCAGTCGTTCAAGCAGACCGCAATGTCAAAAGCCCACGTATCCACGCCGGCGAAGTAGAAGTCAAAAAACCCCGTGAGCTCTCCGTTGTCAAACATCACGTTGTCACGGAACAAATCGGCATGCACTGGCCCGTGCGGCAAGGCGGCGTAGAGGCTGCTGCTCGCCACATGCTGCTGAAAGGCCAATTCGCTGCGGATCAGCTGTGCTTGAGAATCGCTCAAGTGCGGCAGCACGACCGGCACCGTTTCGCTTACCCACGGCAGGCCCCGCAAATTGGGCTGGCTGCGCGAAAAATCTTGGCCGGCTAGGTGCATGCGCGCCAGCATAGCGCCCACGGTGGCGCAATGCGCGGGTGAGGGCGCAAGCTCGCTGCTGCCGCGCAGACGGTTGACCACGCAAGCTGGTTTGCTCAGCACGGTGAGCAAAACATCGCCATTTTTGTCCACCTGTGGGTCAGGCACAGGGATGCCGCGCTGCGCCAGATGCTTCATCAAATACAGATAAAACGGCAATTGTTCGTGTGTGAGGCGCTCAAACAGCGTGAGTACAAAGCGGCCAGCTTCGGCATCCACAAAATAATTGGTGTTTTCAATGCCGCCTTGACAGCCTCTCATTTCAGCCACGTCGCCCAAGCCAAGCTGGGCAAACAAGGAGCGTGCTTCTTCGAGCGATACTTCGGTGTAAACGGCCATTTTTTGAGCGATTCGGAGTTGCTGAGATTGTAGAGGGTACACAATATGCCCATGACTTCCTCTCCCGAAAATCGCCTGCTCTTGGTCGATGGCTCCAGCTATCTTTACCGTGCGTTTCACGCCATGCCCGATTTGCGAGCCACTCCCGGCGACCCGAACAGCCCTGCTACCGGCGCGATACGCGGCATGATCAACATGATGGCTTCGCTCAAAAGCCAATTCCCTGCCCACTTTGCCGCTTGCATTTTCGATGCCAGCGGGCCCACCTTTCGCGATGCGCTGTATCCTGAGTACAAAGCCAACCGCTCACCCATGCCTGACGATCTACGCAGCCAGATCGAGCCGATTCACGAGGTCATGCGCTTGCTGGGTTGGCCGGTTTTGGCAGTTCAAGGCGTGGAGGCTGATGATGTGATTGGCACATTGGCGCGTATCGGGGCGGAAAAGGGCATGGAAGTGATCATCTCCAGTGGCGATAAAGATCTCTCGCAACTGGTGAACGAGCACATCACCATCATTGACACGATGAACGGCAAAAAGCGTGATATTGCCGGCGTGAGCGCTGAATTTGGCGTGCCGCCTTCACTCATGCTCGACTATCAAAATTTGGTGGGCGATACGGTGGACAACGTGCCCGGTGTGGAAAAGGTCGGCCCCAAGACGGCGGCGAAATGGCTGACGGAATACGGTTCATTGGAAAACTTGATGGCGCGCGCCGATGAGATCAAAGGCGTGGCGGGAGAGAATTTGCGCAGGGCGCGTGAGTGGCTGCCCAAGGGGCGCGAGCTGCTCAAGATCAAAACCGACTGCGATTTGCAAGCGCAATTGCCCAGTTTACCCGCTATGGATTCGGTAGCACTGATCGCAGAGAATACGCCGGCTCTCGGCGATTTTTATCTGAAATATGGCTTTAAGGGGCTAGCGGCCTCTCTGGGCAAGAAAACTGCGCCTGCTGCAGCGCCTGCCATGGATGATCTGTTCGCCCAGGCAGCGCCAGTGGTCTCAAAGGTGAGCGTCAAACAATACGACACGATTTTGGATTGGGCAGCATTTGACCTGTGGCTTGAAACGATCAAGGCGGCAGAGCTGACGGCACTGGACACGGAAACCAACTCGATTGACGAGATGCAGGCGCAGATTGTGGGCATCAGCTTCAGTACACTGCCGGGGAAAGCGGCTTATGTTCCGCTGGCGCACAGCTACCCCGATGCTCCTGAGCAATTGCCACTGGATCAAGTGCTTGCCAAACTCAAGCCTTGGTTGGAGGGAGCGCAATACAAAAAACTCGGTCAACACATCAAATACGACCGCCATGTATTTGCCAACCACGGTATCGAGGTACAGGGCTATGCGCACGACACGATGCTGCAAAGCTATGTGCTGGAAGTACACAAGCCACACAATCTCACGAGCTTGGCAGAGCGGCATGTGGGACGCAAAGGCATCAGCTATGAAGATTTGTGCGGTAAAGGCGTGCACCAGATTTCCTTTGCTCAGGTGGAAGTTGCCAAAGCGGCTGAATATTCTTGCGAAGACTCAGATCAAACGTTGGATGTGCATTTGGCGCTCTGGCCTAAGCTGCAAGCCAATGACAAGTTGCGCGGCATTTACGAGTTGGAAATCGAAAGCTCAGAGAGCCTGTATCGCGTTGAGCGCAATGGCGTTCTGATCGACGCGCAGCAACTCGCCACGCAAAGCCATGAGCTCGGGCAGCGCATCATGGAGCTCGAAGTTCAGGCGCATGAGCTAGCCGGGCAGCCGTTTAACCTTGCCAGCCCTAAGCAAATCGGAGATATTTTCTTCACCAAACTCGGGCTTCCTGTGGTGAAGAAAACGGCTACAGGCGCGCCGAGCACCGACGAAGAAGTGCTGGAAAAACTCGCTGAAGATTACCCGTTACCCGCCAAAATATTGGAGCACCGAGGCCTCTCAAAACTCAAAGGCACGTATACCGACAAGCTGGCCCAACTCGCCCACTCGCGTACAGGCCGCGTGCACACGCATTACGCACAGGCGGTGGCCGTCACAGGCCGTTTATCGAGCAACGATCCGAATCTGCAAAACATCCCGATTCGCACGGCCGAGGGTCGCCGCGTGCGCGAGGCATTTGTCGCCTCAGAAGGCAACAAAATCGCCAGCGCCGATTACTCGCAAATCGAGCTGCGTATCATGGCGCATTTGAGTGGCGATGAGGCGCTGATTGCCGCCTTTGCCCAAGGCCTTGATGTGCACCGCGCCACGGCGGCGGAGGTGTTTGGCGTTGCCTTGGAAGCTGTGAGCAGCGAGCAGCGGCGCTATGCCAAAACCATCAATTTCGGCCTGATTTATGGCATGGGCGCATTTGGCCTGGCGCGCTCGCTGGGTATCGACAACATAGCCGCCAAAAACTACATTGAGCGCTACTTTGCACGCTTTGCAGGCGTGAAGCGCTACATGGACGAGACGCGCCAAGTTGCCAAAAGTCAGGGCTATGTGGAGACGATTTTTGGTCGCCGCATCGAAATGCCCAATATCAAAATGGCCAAAGGCGCCATGCTCGCTGGCTTAGAGCGCCAAGCCATCAACGCACCCATGCAAGGCACAGCAGCCGATTTGATCAAAATGAGCATGAATGCCATCTTGCGTGAGTTGGATGCCAAGGCCATGCAAACCAAAATGATCATGCAGGTGCACGATGAATTGGTATTTGAAGTGCCTCACGCTGAACTCGATTGGCTGCATGCTGAAATCCCGCGCCTGATGGCCAGCGTGGCGCAGCTTAAAGTACCTTTGGTGGCAGAAGTGGGAGTTGGCAGCAATTGGGATCAGGCGCATTGATTGAGAGTTTGCACTGCAAAACTTCCCATAAAACGCCCCTTTGTTCGTTTAGCTGCCCTCAATCGTTATTGTTGTTATTTCTGTTGAGTGTGTTTGTTTGGAAAACAGCAGCACCTCTGATATTACCTAGGGTGCTATGCCCGTTGATTCCGCAGACCAAACCTGCTCTTTCGGCAGAGGAGCCTGAGAAGAAACCGCTATAAATCCCACTGTAGACACCATTGCTTAGTGTGGATGGTCCTGAAGATGTATTGGTAGAGCGTATGTTACCGTTGTAGGCATAGGGAATACCCCATTTACGTAGTCTTTTGAAAATATAAGATATTGCTTATATTCAAATATTCTGTGTTTGACTACTTTTGATTTAATTTTGCCTGCAATGTTACAAAACCAATCTTTGAATCCCGTCTCCGGCGACGACGCGCAGCAATCGCAGCGCGTGTTTGAAATGGCTGCGGAGCTGTTTGGCGTGCTGTCCACGCCTATTCGTTTGCGCATTTTGAGCAGTTTGTGCCATGGGGAGCTGTCGGTGAGCCAACTGCTGGAGCAGGTGGGTACCACGCAGCCGAATCTTTCCCAGCATTTGGCGATGTTGTATCAATCGGGTATCTTGGCCAAACGCAAAGAGGGTGCGCAGGTGTTCTACCGGGTGCAGAGCGAGCGGGCGGTGATGCTATGCCGCAGTGTGTGCACGCAAGTGGCGATTGAGCTGGATGAGCCAATGCAACTACCAGCCTCTGAGCGGCTGCTGGCGAGGGTTTGACATTGATGAACAACCGATTTCTCCAACCAGCGCCTGAGAATTTCATTGCTCGGCAAGATCTGCTCCATGCCCGAGCAGAGCTCAAAGCGGGCCGTAGAGGTTTTGTGACTTCGGCTTTTGCTACTGCTTTTGTAGCGGCCAGTTCAGCATCTATGCCGGCGAGAGCCCAAAATTCTCCCAAAAACGCAGTTTCTTCCAACCAGGTGTCTGGGCAAGGCGACCCGAACATCTTGGAGCTGCCCGCGCACAGCAAGGCCCTCG